>NZ_CM001484.1:902088-1162015 GCF_000243395.2 Saccharomonospora glauca K62
TGGCGGAGGTGGCGCCACCCGAACTCGACGGCACGGTGCTTCGTCGGCTGTCCGACCCGGTGCATCCCACCGGCGGTGTCACGATCCTGCACGGCACCCTGGCCCCGGAGGGCGCCGTGGTGAAAAGCGCGGGTTTCGACCGGCCCCGGTTCGAGGGACGGGCACGGGTGTTCGACGGCGAGCAGGCGGCGATGGACGCGTTGCCGGACCTGAGGGCGGGCGACGTGGTGGTGATCCGCTACGAGGGACCACGCGGAGGGCCGGGCATGCGCGAGATGCTGGCCGTCACCGGGGCCATCAAGGGGGCGGGGCTCGGCCGCGACGTGTTGTTGCTGACCGACGGCCGGTTCTCCGGGGGCACCACGGGGCTGTGCATCGGCCACGTCACTCCGGAGGCCGCCCACGGCGGGCCGATCGCGTTCGTCCGGGACGGCGACCCCATCATCGTCGACCTGTCGAGTCGGACCCTCGATGTGCTGGTGGACGAAGCCGAACTGGCCCGGCGACGACACGGCTGGAGGCCACCGGAGATCGCCCACCGCGGGGTGCTGGGCAAGTACGCGCGGCTCGTGCGCTCGGCCTCCGAGGGCGCGGTGTGCTCGTGACGCCGGTCAGCCGCCCAACTTCTCCTCGATCCACCTGACACCGAAGTCCACGACGTCGGCCGCCTCGAACAGGTGGCTGCGCGCGGCTCCCACGAGACCGCTACGGCCGAACCCGGCCTTCACCAACTCCGCGCCGATCACGCCGAACGGGTCCTCGCCCGCCGGCACGACGGAGGAGTAGTCGAAGGCCCCGTTCTCCGAGTCGATGTCGGAGAACCGTCGCCACACCCGCTGTCCGTCCACCTCGATGGGCATCTCGTAGGAGACGAAGATCTTGTTCGGGGCGTCGGCGATGGCCTCCGCGTGGTGCAGCAGCGTCAGGGTCTCCAGCGGCGCGCCGAGCAGCAGCACCCGACCTCCGGCCGCCACCAGCCGGGCGAGCGGACTGCCCGGACCGTGCGGGTCGTCCCACGGGTGCTCGGCCGTCAGCTCCTCCGCACGCGCCCCCAATGCCGCAAAGCTCACGTCCGGATGCCTGCTGCGCACTGCGCCGGGCCGGCGACGCAGCACCTCCGGGAGGCGACCGTTGTCGTGATCGGACTCGCTGAGGTCGGGGTCGAAGGCGGGGTGTTCCGCCCGGACGCGCTCCCGCCACGGTCGGGGCCAGGTGAGGAAGTCGTACGGCGGCGCGTCGTTCCAGCCGCAGGGGACCAGCAGGGTCCCTCGGGAACCGACCACGTCCAGCAGCGCGTTGATGAGCGTGGTGGGTCCACCCGCGACGTAGCCGACGGCCGACAGGCGTGTGTGGAACATGACGGTGTCACCCTCCCGCAGCCCGAGGTCCGCGAGGTCGGCGGCGAGTCCGCTGCGCGTCACGGGACCACCGGAGCGGTGGAGCAGGGCGGATACGTCCATGGTGCGGAGTGTAGGTGCCGCGGTCGCCCCGACCGGATGAATTCGGTTCTCGGGCTCCGGACACGCGCTCGGACGGCCCGGTTCTGTCCGCCCCACCTGATAGTCAATTTCCACCACGGCACCACACAGGGGAGGAAACATGGTGAAGGCACTGGTGGCCACGTCGGCGACGCAGGGGTTCCGGGACAACGACTACCACTGGTGTGTCGAGGGGGAGTTGGTGTGGATCGCGCCGACGTGTGAGAAGGACCGTAACGATCCCGACGGCGGTTGTGGTTGCGGGCGCGGCTTCGCCGGCCTGTCGTCCCACCGCGCCACCACCACCGCGATGGTGCGCACCCTGCCCGGCATCACTCGCGAGGACTACATCATGGTGCTTCGGTCCAGTGTGGAGGAACAGGGCTACGACATCGCCGACGTGGAGGGGTTGGCCGACTCGCTGCTCGATCTGGTGGCGGACCTTCCCGACGGCGTCGTGTTGGAGCACCGGCTGGACTACGTGCAGGTCAGGCAGGGCGTTCCGTGATCCCCGCCGTCGGGGCGGCCGTCGAACATGCGGAACATCGGCGCGATGCGTCCGTGGTACCGAAAGGTGCGCGGTGGTCGCGGTGCCGCTGCCGGTGCAGTCGGGATGGACGACTCGGTGATCACCGAGGACGGCGAAGCTGCCCGCGAGGCCCTTCGGTGACACGGTGATGTCCTTCGTCGGGGTCGTGCCGACGAAGGACATCGGCTGGAAGAGCAGGAATTCCCGCATCCGGTCGTGCACCTTCACGGGGCTCCTCCCAGCCGCCCGGTGAGCCTGTGGTGGGCCCGGACGTCGGTGGCCCGAGGCGACGCCTCCGGCGCTTCCCGAGGTTGTCGTGTCGCACGTGCGTTACGGTCGGCCGGGAGGTGCCGAGCATGGTCGTGGGAATCCCCAGAATCGTCGTCGCGGCACCGGGCACGGGGCACGGCAAGACGAGCGTGGCCACCGGATTGATGGCGGCGTTGCGTGCCCGAGGGACGGCGGTGTCCGGACACAAGGTCGGCCCCGACTTCATCGACCCCGGCTATCACGCGCTGGCCACGGGCCTGCCGCCACGCAATCTCGACCCCGTCCTGCAGGGGCCGGAGCGGGTCGCGCCGTTGCTGGCGCACGGAGCCCGTTCGGCCGAGTTGGCCGTGATCGAGGGCGTCATGGGGATGTTCGACGGTGCGCTCGGTACCGGGGGTCGCGCGTCCACGGCACACGTCGCGACACTGGTGTCGGCGCCCGTGGTCCTCGTGGTGGACGCGTGGACGGCCAGCCGCAGCATCGCCGCGACGGTGCTCGGGTTCGCCCGGTACGACCCCGACGTCCGGCTCGCCGGTGTGATCCTCAACCGCGTCAACGCGCGAGCGCACGAGGACGAGATCCGCGAGGCGCTGGAGCCCACGGGCATCCCGGTGCTGGGTGTCCTGCCGTACGACGAGTCGCTGCGGGCACCGGACCGGCACCTCGGGTTGGTGCCTGCGGGGGAACGGGGCGCCGGTGCCCGAGCCCTCGTGTCCGCGTTGGCCGCGTGGGTGGAGTCCGGAGTGGACCTCGATGCCGTCGTGCGGGTGGCGCGGTCGGCGCCGTCGTTGTCGACCGTGGCGTGGGAACCGGCCGAAGACATGCCCGCCTCCCGGCGGCGCCGCGTGGTGGCGGCTGCCTCGGGGGCGGCGTTCACGTTCCGCTACACCGAGACGGTGGAGTTGCTCGACGCTGCGGGCATCGACGTGGTCGACCTCGACCCGTTGCGCGATGAGAAGCTGCCCGAAGGCTGCGCGGGCCTGTACTTCGGGGGCGGGTTCCCCGAGGTGCACGCTCGGGAGCTGGCGGACAACGCCGGGCTGCGGGCGAGCGTCGCCGACGCCGTGAGGGGTGGCATGCCGGTGGTGGCCGAGTGCGCGGGCCTGCTGTATTTGTGTCGCGAGCTCGACGGGGCTCCGATGGTCGGCGCGCTCGACGCGGTGGGACGGACCACCGGCGGGGGCGGCCTCGGCTACCGGGACGCTACCTCGCCCGGTGATTCGCTGCTGGCGGAGCGGGGACAGCGGGTGAGCGGACACGAGTTTCACCGCACGGTGGTCGAGCCGCGTCACGGGGATACTCCGGCGTGGGAGTGGGACGGCCGGGCGGAGGGCTTCGCGTCACCGAGCCTGCATGCCTCCTATCTGCACCTCCATTGGGCGGGCCACCCGGAGGTGGCGCGTCGCTTCGCGACGGCCGTGCACAACTGGCCCGCAAACGCCGTGTCCGCAGGTTAGGGACGAGTGTCCGCAGTCTGTGTGCTTGTGTCCGCAGGTTGTGTGCGGGTGTTTGCAGCCTGTGTACCTGTGTCCGCGGGTTGGGGACGGGTGTTCGCACTTCTCGTACGGAGGTTTGGAGGTCTAGGGAGCGTGTCCGCGCCGGAGGTCGCGGACACGCGTGCGGGAAGTGCGGACACGCGTGCGGGAAGTGCGGACACGCGTGCGGGAAGTGCGGACACGCGTGCGGGAAGTGCGGACACGCGTGCGGGAAGTGCGGACACGCGTGCGGGAAGTGCGGACACGCGTGCGGGAAGTGCGGGAGGTGGGGGTTAGGCGGCGGAGAGGGTCGCCAGGACCACCACCGTGGTGAGTTCGACGCAGGCGCCGAGGACGTCTCCCGTGATTCCTCCGAACCGGCGGATGGCGCGCGCGAGCAACGCCCCCGCGCAGGCCCAGCCGAGGAGAAGCGCCACGGGGCCGTGCCACCACGCGAAGCCCGGCACCGCGGCGGCGGCGAGGAGACCTGTCGCGACCAGAGTCGCAGCCGCCCGCGGCGGTACGGTGCCCGCGACCGCCGCGCCGAGCCCCTCGGGGCGGGCCGAGGGCACCGCCCGCACACAGCACAGCGGCAGCACCGCGCGGCCCGCGAGCACCGCCGTGGCCACGGCGGCCACCCCCGTCCCCGACGCCACGGCGGCCGCGAGAGCCGCCACCTGCCCGAGTAGGACGAGCACCAGGGTGACGACCCCACTCGGGCCCACGTCGCCGCGCCGCATCACCTCCAGCGCCCGCTTCCGGTCGTAGGAGGCGGCGAGACCGTCGGCGACGTCGCCCAGCCCGTCGAGGTGCAGACCACGGCTGCCGAGCGCCACCGCGCCGATCGCGGCGACGGCCGTCACCGACGTGGGCAACCCGAAGCCCGTTCCGGCGAGGACGACCAGCGCCGCCACCACCGCCAGCGGAAGCGAGGCGAGTGGAGCGAGCACCATCGCCGTCCCCGCCACCCGGCGGTCCACCACCGACGGCGCGGGGACGGGCAACACCGTCAACGTGCCCACCGACATCAACATGCCGTCCCGCAGGACGGAGCGCCGCCGACTCACGAGAGTTCGGCGAGGGTGCTCATGTCGGCGATCACCGTCCTGGCCGCACGGAGCACGGGCACGGCTTGGATCGCGCCGCTGCCCTCGCCCAGGCGCAGCCCCAGATCGAGGATCGGTTTCAGGCCGAGCGAGGCGAGCGCGAGCCGCTGCGCCGGTTCGGTCGAGGCATGCCCGGCCAGCCACCACCGCGGGGCGTCCGGGGCGAGGTCGCGGGCCACGAGCGCCGCGGCACACGAGAAGACCCCGTCGAGCTCCACCGGCGTCGATCCGCACGGCCGCCTGCACCAGGAACCCGGCGGTCGCCGCGGCGCAGGCGCTGCCGAGCGCGGTGAGCCGATCGAACGGGGCACCGACCCGGCTCCCGGCGCGGCGCAAGGCCCGGTCGACCGTCGTCACCTTGTGGGCACGTCCCGACTCGTCGATCCCGGTCCCGGTGCCCACGACCTCGTGCGCGGGTAGGCCGAGCGACGCCCCGACCAGGGCGGCGGCCACCGTGCTGTTCCCGATGCCCATGTCTCCGGGGACGAGCACGTCCGCGCCGGCGTCGATCTCCTCGTCGGCCACGGTACGGCCCACCGAGAAGGCCTTCTCGGCCTCGCCCGGCGACAGCGCGTCCTCCACGTCGATCGAACCGGAACCACGCCTCACCTTGTGGGCGACGACTTCTTCGGGCACGTCGTCGAGATCGGCGTCCACGGCGATGTCCAGCGCGCGGACCCGCGCGCCGACCTCCCGCGCGAGCACGGTGACGCCGCTAGTGCCCGCGCAGAAGACGCGCACCATCGCCGCCGTGATCTCCCTGGGATACGCCGACACGCCCGGCGCCGTCCTCGACACGCCGTGGTCACCCGCGAACACCACGACGCGCACGTCGTCCAGCGGACGTGGCGGGACCGTGCCGTGGGCGCCGCACAGCCACGCGGCGAGCTCCTCAAGCCTGCCGAGCGAGCCGACAGGTTTGACCAGCTCGTCGAGCCGCCGCCGGGCCCGGCGTTCCGCCGTCGCGTCGGGCAGCGGAACGGGAACGGGGAACGTCGCTTTCGCAACCGCCTTCACAGGCGCACCACCCGCCCGGCGACGATGAGCCGCACCGAGTCGGAGCCCGCCGCGACGGCGGTGTTGAGGGCACCCAGGACGTCTCGGAACACGCGGCCCGCGTGGGTGGCCGGGACGACGCCCGAGCCCACCTCGTTGCTGACTGCCACGGCGGGGACCTTGGTGGAGTGCCAGGCGTCGACGAAGTCCTGCAACCGCTCGTCCACCGCGCGCTGCCAGCCGTTGCGCTGTTCCCACGCGCCCACCTCGTCGAGCACCCTGGTCAGCCAGGTGCCGAGGCAGTCCACGAGCACGGGCGCGGTCGTGGTCCGGAGCACGTGGGCGATGTCCATGGTCTCGACGGTGCGCCAGTGAGCGGGTCGTCTGGCGCGGTGAGCCGCCACCCTCGCCGCCCACTCGGGGTCGTCGCCGGTGGGAGGCGCGCTTCCCGCCACGTAGACCACGTACCGGTATCGTGACATGAGCTGCTCGGCGTGGCGGGACTTGCCGGATCGGACCCCACCCAGAACGAGCGTGCGCGGCCCGCCACGGGCACGGCGGCCGTACCTGCGTAGGAGCAGGGCGCCTGCCTCCAGCCGTTCGGCCACGAACTCGGTGACCCGCCGCCTCGGATCAATCATCATGGTGGGTCATTCTTGTCCACAACGGGGCTCTCGCGCTGCGGTCGCGGGCGATACGGGGCGATCGTGTCGTTCACCTCGCTCGCCCGCGACCGTTGCTTCTCACGCGATGGGACGGTCGGTGGGGGCAATGGGCGCCGGCAGCACGTCGCGTCCGGTGAGGTAGGCGTCGACCCCGGCCGCGGCCGAACGGCCCTCCGCGATCGCCCACACGATGAGCGACTGGCCCCGGCCCATGTCACCGGCGACGAACACCTTGTCCACGCTCGTGGCGAACGACGCGTCGCGAGCGACGTTGCCTCGGGCGTCCAGCTCGACGCCGAGCTGCTCCAGCAGCCCTTCCCGCTGCGGGCCGACGAACCCCAGCGCGAGCAGCGCGAGCTGGGCGGGAAGTTCCCGCTCGGTGCCCTCCACGGGGACGAACCGGCCGTCCTCGCGCCGCACCTCCACCAGCTTCAGCGCCCGCAGCTTGCCCTCGTCGTCGGCGAGGAACTCCTGCGTGTTCACCGAGTAGAGACGCTCACCGCCCTCCTCGTGGGCCGAGGACACCCGGTAGATCATCGGGTAGGTCGGCCACGGGTGCGCCTCCGAGCGAGACAGCGGCGGCTTCGGCATGATCTCCAACTGCGTCACCGAGCGCGCGCCCTGCCGGTGAGCGGTGCCGACGCAGTCGGCGCCCGTGTCACCACCGCCGATCACCACCACGTCCTTGCCCGCCGCGTCGATGGGTGAGGACGTCAGCGCGCCGGAGGCGACGCGGTTGGCGAACGGCAGGTACTCCATCGCCTGGTGCACGCCGGGCAGCTCTCGTCCCGGTATCGGCAGGTCCCGAGCCGCCGTCGCCCCACCGGCCAGGACCACCGCGTCGTGGTTCGCGAGCAGCTCGTCGGCGGAGAGGTCCACACCGACATTCACGCCGGTGCGGAACTCCGTGCCCTCCGCCCGCATCTGTTCCAGCCGGCGGTCGAGCCGGAACTTCTCCATCTTGAACTCGGGGATGCCGTAGCGCAGCAGCCCGCCGATGGCGTCGGCCCGCTCGTACACCACGACGTCGTGACCGGCGCGGGTCAACTGCTGGGCCGCCGCCAGTCCGGACGGACCGGAGCCCACCACGGCGACTCGCTTGCCCGTCTTCGTCCTCGGCGGTTGCGGGGTGATCCACCCCTCGTCCCACGCGCGGTCGACGATCGAGATCTCGACACGCTTGATCGTCACCGGATCGTCGTTGATCCCCAGCACGCACGCCGCCTCGCACGGCGCCGGGCACAACACCCCGGTGAACTCGGGGAAGTTGTTCGTGGCGTGCAGGCGCTCGATGGCGTCCCGCCAGTCGTCACGCCACGTCAGCGTGTTCCATTCCGGGATCAGATTGCCCAGCGGGCAGCCCTGGTGACAGAACGGGATGCCACAGTCCATGCAGCGTCCGGCCTGCTTGGTGAGCTTCGAGGCCTCGAACTCCTCGTAGACCTCCCGCCAGTCGCGAATGCGGACGTCCACGGGACGGGAGCGAGGTACCTCGCGTCGGGTGGTCAGAAAGCCCTTGGGATCAGCCATTGGCCACCTCCTGTGTCCTGCGGGGCACCCGCACCCGGTCGGCGGCCATGGCCGGGTAAAGGTAACCATTCTCAGCCATTGGCCACCTCCATGATCGCGACGTTGACGTCCCGCCCTTCGCGTTCCGCTTCGGCGCGCGCACGCAGGACCCGCTTGTAGTCCTTCGGCATCACCTTCGTGAACCGTTCCAAAGCGGACTCCCAGTCGGTGAGCAGCGCGTGCGCCACCGTCGAGTCCGTCTCCACGTAGTGACGCTCGATCGCGTCACGCAGGAACTCCTCGTCCTCGTCGTCCAGCGGGTCGAGGTCCACCATGTCGGGATTCACGCGGCTCGGACGCAGGTCGAGCACGTAGGCGACGCCGCCCGACATGCCCGCCGCGAAGTTGCGGCCCGTGCTGCCGAGCACCACGACGTGCCCGCCCGTCATGTACTCGCAGCCGTGGTCGCCGACGCCCTCGACGACGGCCAGCGCGCCGGAGTTGCGCACGCAGAACCGCTCGCCCACCCGGCCTCGCAGGAAGAGCTCACCGCTGGTGGCGCCGTAGGCGATCACATTGCCCGCGATGATGTTGTCCTCGGCGATGAACTGGGCGTCGCGCGGCGGCCGCACGACGATCCGTCCACCGGACAGCCCCTTGCCCACATAGTCGTTGGCGTCGCCGAACAGCCGCAGCGTGATGCCCTTCGGCACGAAGGCGCCGAACGACTGGCCCGCGGTGCCCGTGAACGTGACGTGGATGGTGTCGTCCGGCAGTCCCGCGCCGCCCCAGCGCTTGGTGACCTCCGAGCCGAGCATCGTGCCCACCGAGCGGTTGACGTTGCGCACCGGGAGTTCGAGCGTCACCTTGCCGCCCGTGAGTAGAGCGCCCTCGGCCAACTGGATGAGCGTGTTGTCCAGCGCCTTGTCCAGCCCGTGGTCCTGGGCCACCACCTGATGCCGTGCCGCGCCCGGTTCGAGCTCGGGCACGTGGAAGATCGGGGAGAGGTCCAGACCGGAGGCCTTCCAGTGATCCACGGCCTTGCGCGTGTCCAGCAACTCGGCGTGGCCCACGGCCTCGGCGATCGAGCGGAAGCCCAGCTTCGCGAGGTACTCCCGCACCTCCTGGGCGATGAACTCGAAGAAGTTCACCAGGTATTCCGCCTTGCCGCTGAACTTGGCCCGAAGCTGCGGGTTCTGGGTCGCCACACCCACCGGACAGGTGTCGAGGTGACAGACACGCATCATGACGCAGCCCGACACCACCAGCGGGGCCGTGGCGAAGCCGAACTCCTCCGCGCCGAGCAGCGCGGCGATCACGACGTCGCGGCCCGTCTTGAGCTGTCCGTCGGCCTGCACCACGATGCGGTCGCGCAGCCGGTTGGCCAACAGCGTCTGCTGGGTCTCGGCCAGGCCGAGCTCCCAGGGACCACCCGCGTGCTTGATCGAGGACAGGGGCGAGGCGCCGGTGCCACCGTCGTGCCCGGAGATCAGCACGACGTCGGCGTGGGCCTTCGACACCCCGGCCGCGACCGTGCCGACACCCACCTCCGACACGAGCTTGACGTGGATGCGCGCGGCGGGGTTGGCGTTTTTGAGGTCGTGGATGAGCTGGGCCAGGTCCTCGATCGAGTAGATGTCGTGGTGCGGCGGCGGGGAGATCAGCCCCACGCCCGGCGTCGAGTGCCGGGTCTTCGCGATCCACGGGTACACCTTGCCGCCCGGAAGCTGACCACCCTCACCGGGCTTGGCTCCCTGCGCCATCTTGATCTGGATGTCGTCGGCGTTCACCAGGTACTCGCTGGTGACGCCGAACCGGCCGCTAGCCACCTGCTTGACGGCACTGCGCCGCTCGGGGTCGTAGAGGCGCTCCGGGTCCTCGCCGCCTTCACCGGTGTTGGACTTGCCGCCGAGCCGGTTCATGGCGATGGCCAGCGTCTCGTGCATCTCCTGTGAGATCGAGCCGTAGGAGATGGCGCCGGTCGCGAACCGCTTGACGATCTCGGAGACCGGTTCGACCTCCTCGATCGGCACCGGCGGGCGCACGCCCTCCCGGAACTCGAACAGCCCGCGCAGGGTCATCAGGTTGCGCGACTGGTCGTCGACGGCGCGCGTGTACTCCTTGAAGATCTCGTATTTGCCCGTGCGGGTGGAGTGCTGGAGCTTGAACACCGTGTGCGGGTTGAACAGGTGCGGCTCGCCCTCGCGTCGCCACTGGTAGTCGCCGCCGACGTCCAGCCTCCGATGCGCGGGGCGCACCCCGTCCGCGGGGAAGGTACGGCGATGCCGTTCGGTCACCTCGCGGGCGAGCAGGTCGAAGCCCACGCCGCCGAGCCGCGAGGTGGTGCCCGTGAAGCAGGAGTCGACGACCTCGGAGCCCAGGCCGATCGCCTCGAAGATCTGCGCGCCCGTGTACGAGGCGACGGTGGAGACGCCCATTTTGGACATCGTCTTGCGCACGCCCTTGCCGAGCGCGGTGACGAGGTTGCGAGTGGCCTGCTCCGGCGTGATGTCGCCCAGCCTGCCCCGCGAGGCCAGCTCCTCCACCGAGGCTATCGCCAGGTACGGGTTGACGGCCGAGGCGCCGTAGCCGAGGAGCAGCGCGATGTGGTGCACCTCCCGCGCGTCGCCCGACTCGACCACGAGGCTCACCTGCGTGCGGCTCTTCTGACGCACCAGGTGGTGGTGCACCGCGCCCGTGAGCAGCAGCGACGGGATCGGCGCGTGGTCGGCGTCCACGCCGCGGTCGGACAGCACGAGCAGTCGCGCGCCGTCGGCGATGGCCTCGCTCACCTCGGCGCGAATCTCGTCGAGCCTGCGTACCAGCGCCTCACCGCCACCGGCGGCCGGGAAGGTGCCCCGCACCGTGTAGGCGGTGAACTCGGGCAGGTCGCCGTCGTCGTTGGCGTGCACCAGCTTGGCGAGTTCGGCGTTGTCCAGCACCGGGAACGGGAGCACGATCTTGCGACAGTGTCGCGGCCCGGCCTCCAGCAGGTTGGACTCCGCGCCGAGCTGCGTACGCAGCGAGGTCACCAACTCCTCGCGGATGGCGTCCAACGGCGGGTTCGTCACCTGCGCGAACAGCTGGGTGAAGTAGTCGTAGAGCTGCCGGGGCCTGCTGGTCAGCGGGGCGAGCGGAGCGTCGTTGCCCATCGAACCGATCGGCTCCGCACCGGTGCGGGCCATTGGTTCGAGCAGGACGTTGAGTTCCTCCGTGGTGTAGCCGAACACCTGCTGGTCGCGGACCAACGGGGTGGACGACGCGGTCTCGCGCTCGCGTTCGGGGAGCTCCTCCAACCGCAGCAGGCCGGATTCGAGCCATTCCGCGTACGGGTGTTCGGCGGCGAGTTCCGCCTTGATCTCGTCGTCGTCGACGATGCGCCCTTGGGCGGTGTCCACCAGGAACATGCGACCCGGTTCGAGCCGGCCCTTGCGGACGACGGAGGACTGGTCCACCTCCAGCACGCCCACCTCGCTGGCGAACACCACGAGGCCACCCTCGGTCACCCAGTAGCGGGCGGGGCGCAGGCCGTTGCGGTCGAGGACCGCGCCGATCTGCGTGCCATCGGTGAACGCCACCAGTGCGGGGCCGTCCCACGGCTCCATCAACGCCGAGTGGTACTCGTAGAAGGCCCGGCGCGCGGGGTCCATCTCCCGGTGGTTCTCCCAGGCCTCCGGGATCATCATCAGCACGGCGTGCGGCAGCGACCGGCCGCCGAGATGCAGCAGTTCCAGCACCTCGTCGAACGACGCCGAGTCGCTCGCGCCGCGGGTGATCACCGGGAACAGGCGGGAGAGGTCGCCGGAGAACAGCTCGGACGACAACTGGGACTCGCGCGCGTCCATCCAGTTGCGGTTGCCGCGCAGCGTGTTGATCTCGCCGTTGTGGGCGATGTAGCGGTAGGGGTGCGCCAGCGGCCACGCCGGGAACGTGTTGGTGGAGAACCGCGAGTGCACCAGGCCGATGGCGCTGACGACGCGCTCGTCGGTGAGGTCGAGGAAGAACTTCTCGACCTGGGGCTCCGTGAGCATTCCCTTGTAGACGATCGTGCGGGAGGACAGGCTCGGGAAGTAGATGCCTTCCCGCTCGGCGCGCTTGCGGACGCAGAACGCCGCGCGCTCCAGGGCCAGCCCCGTCACCTCCTCGTCCAGCGGGGCGAGGAAGACCTGCTCGAAGTGGGGCATGGTGGTCGCGGCGGTGGCGCCCACGTGGCGGGTGTCCACGGGCAGCTCGCGCCAGCCCAGCACCCGCATGCCCTCCTCGGCGGCGATGCGTTCGATCGTGGTGGCGGCCCTGCCGCGTTGCTCCTCGTCGTGAGGCAGGAACGCGGTACCCGCGGCGTAACCGCCGGGGTCGGGGAGGTCGAAGTCGGTGACCTCGCGGAAGAAGGCGTCGGGAAGCTGGATGAGGATGCCCGCGCCGTCACCCGTGTCGGGCTCGGCGCCACGGGCGCCACGGTGCTCCAGATTGCGTAGTGCCGTCAGGGCGTTCGCGACGATGTCATGAGTCGCGCGGCCCGTGAGATCGGCGACGAAGGCCACGCCACAGGCGTCGTGTTCGTACTGCTCGTCGTACAGACCCGCGGAGGGTTCACGCGGTGCTGGGCGGCTCACGGCTGGCGGCCCTCCTCGTACTCGGCGCAGCCGGGCTGAAGAACACCGATGCCGTGTGATCTGCGGCACTGGTCGACTAACGATTCAGCCCGAGGCTGCGATGGCCAATTCAGGAAAGGTCGATGTCGTCACTTGCGCTTCGTTGCGAAAGTTCACGGACACATCGGGACCACACGGCGCTGTGCGGCGGCAGAGCATTGCGCGGTTGCGGGATCCACCACGGTGTCGTCGGTGGAACCGGCGCACGAATGGTTCTCCGGGATCGCCGGGTCATATGACAGTAATGTGAACCGGCGGTTAGCCAAATAGTCGAGATGTGTTACATAAACAACATCACGAGGGGATTGACGATCGTGCCCTCGTTGTGCTTTCCCGCGCGCGTAGCGCTCTGACCAGCGAAAATCCGAAAGCGGGTAGGGTCTGTGGCATGGTTGAGACCGGTTCGGACCCAAGTGATTTCCTCGGCATCGACGCCGAACTGACGGCGGACGAACGAGACATCCGCGATACGGTGCGGCGGTTCGCGAAGGCGGAACTGAGCCCCCATGTCGCGGATTGGTATGAAAATGCGACGCTTCCGGTACGAGATCTAGCGAAAAGTTTCGGCCGATTGGGCGTACTCGGAATGCACCTTACGGGCTACGGGTGCGCGGGTTCGTCCGCCGTCGCGTACGGCATCGCCTGCCGCGAGTTGGAGGCCGTCGACTCGGGGTTGCGCAGCTTCGTCTCCGTGCAGGGGTCGCTGGCCATGTACGCCATCCACCGCTACGGCAGTGAGGAGCAGAAGCAGCGGTGGTTGCCCGCGCTGGCGTCGGGGGAGGCGATCGGGTGCTTCGGGCTCACCGAGCCGGACGCGGGCAGCGATCCGGCGTCCATGCGCACGCGCGCCCGCCGCGACGGTTCCGACTGGGTGCTGGACGGCACCAAGATGTGGATCACCAACGGAACGGTGGCCGACGTCGCCGTGGTGTGGGCGCGGACCGACGAGGGCGTCCGGGGTTTCGTGGTGCCCACCGACACGCCGGGTTTTTCAGCCCACGAGATCACCCGCAAGCTCTCGCTGCGGGCCTCGGTGACGGCGGAGCTGGTGCTCGACGGCGTGCGGCTGCCCTCCGACGCTGCGCTCCCCGGCGTGACGGGACTGCGCGGGCCGCTGTCGTGCCTCAACGAGGCGCGGTTCGGCATCGTGTTCGGGGTCGTGGGCGCCGCTCGTACCTGCTACGAGACGGCGCTGGAGTACACCACCACGCGCACCCAGTTCGGGCAGCCGCTGGCGGCCTACCAGCTCACCCAGCGCAAACTGGCCGACCTCGTGGTGGAGGTGAACCGGGCGGGGCTGGTGGCGTTGCGACTCGGCAGGTTGAAGGACGCCGGCACGCTGCACCACAGCCAGGTGAGTTTCGGCAAGCTCGCCAACGTGCGCGCGGCACTCGACGTGGCGCGCACCGCGCGGTCGATGCTGGGCGCCAACGGCATCTCGCTGGAGTACCCGGTGATGCGGCACGCGGCGAACCTCGAAACGGTGCTGACCTACGAGGGCACCGAGGAGATGCACGCCCTGTCGGTGGGACAGGCGGTGACGGGAATCCCGGCCTTCCGAATCAACCCCTAACCGCTGAACACCGTGTCCGCAGCCTGTGCACACGTGTCCGCACTTCGCGTACGCGTGTCCGCGGGCTGCGCACGGGTGTCCGCACTTCCCGTACGGCGTCAGGCCGTCGGGAGGCGAGGTTCGACGAGGTAAGCGACCTCCCGAGCCACGTCGCAAGCGGCGTTGACGTCGTCCATGGCGGTGATGCCGATGTCAACGCGTGAGTGGTCGTCTACGGCGACTGCCAGAGTGCAGGACCCGTACCGAGGGTCGGGAGCTTCTGCGGCCGATCTGCCGTTGACCTCGCCGGAATTGATGCCACCTCCGACGTCCGTCAGGGTGTCGACGCTTTGACTGTCGCGGACACCCACGCTGATGACGAGGCCGGACTTGGCTGTCGCGTCGTCCTGTCGCTGCCAGCTGCAGAGGCGCGCCCCAGCCGCTTCCCTATAGCGGCCCTCATGGAATGAGCCGTATCGGGCCATGTCCGCGTCCGGTATGAGGAGCTCACAGGGCTCGAGCGTCGCACTGAGACCTGACTTTGTCGGGGCGGTGGAGGGGGACTGGCTTTGTGGTGTCGGCTCAGTGCTCGGGTCCGACTGTGCGATCCCTTCGGTGCCGTCTCCGCACGCTGTGGTCAGGACCAGGAGCGCGAGTGCGGGCAACAGGGCGAATCGAGTCATGGTGTCCCTTGTGCGGTCGATCAGATCGATCGGCTGGTCTTGTTGAGTGCGTCGACGGTGTCTGCTTCGGTTTCCTCGTATTGATTCGAAGCGCGTTGGAGCGCCTCGATGCTCATCTCGAGTATGGTTTCGAGCTGCTTCAGTACGGCGCGGGCGGACTGGGGCCCGTTGGCTCCTTCGTACATGTGTCGGGCGACAAGTTGACCGTACGGGTGACTGCCCAGTGCGGGTTGTTGGTCGAAAGCCGCGAGCGTGGGTTCCATGGCACGGATCTCGTCGACGAACTTCGCCAACGTGTTGATCAGTTCGTCGGCGCTTTCCTTGGTGACCGTGAAGCCGCCGTTCTTCGCGGATTCGACCAGGCTACTGGCGGCTAACTTGGCGGTGGCCATGTTGGCCAGGTTGGTGATGGCTTTGAACGCCGTGTCGGCGACGTTTCCGGAGCCCCCACGGGCACCCGGGTCGTACGCCGCTCCTTGCTCACTGAATTCCTGTGCCAAGACCGAGCCCCCCCAGTCGGCTGTCGTCGCGAAACCGTTCGGCCTCGGAGTGTAACGAGAACGGGCGAGGGGTGAGGGGAGCTGGCGACGTGACGAACAGATAAGTCGGGCGCCCTGCCCCAGGGGCGGGCGCCCGTTGCGTCAGCGACCGGCGAGGGCGGGAGCGTTCTCCAGCGCCCGCTTGCCGGCTTCGGTGAGTACGGCGGGGACCCGCTGTCCGGGTTCGCCCACGTGGGCGGGACGGATCAGCCCGGCTCGGACGAGCCGGTGCGCCATGGCCTGGTCGGCACAGGCGAGTCCGTCGATGAAGAGGTTCGTTCCACAACCGGTAGCGATTTCGGCAGCGCCCTGAGCCACGGCTTGCAGGGTCGCGCGTTCGCGATGGTTCAAATCTCTGTCATAACCGTCCTGAGGCACCTTCTGCCCCCTTGCGTCCACGACCGGGGTCCTTTACCGGTCCCTAGGTTTTGATTCAACCCCGAGACACCCACTTGTCGCAAAGTTGTGAGGGGAATCTCATGCTTTGGTAGGAGCCGGTGAGGGGGGGCCAGGTACCGTGTCGGGGGTGTGTCAACCCTCGGTCAGGGCACGATCGAGCACCTGAGCCAGGTGGAGGGCCCGGCGTCCGGTGAGGTCGGCGATCTGGGTCCGGCAACTGAACCCGTCGGCGAGCACGAGGTCGTCGGCACTCGTGGCCTCGATCTCGGGCACCAGCACCCGGTTCGCCGCCGCCACCGACACCTCGTAGTGGCCGCGCTCCACCCCGAAGTTGCCCGCGAGGCCGCAGCACCCGGAGTCGAGGGTGCGGTTGTCCACCCCAGCTCTGCGCAGGACCCGCTCGTCGGCCTCGTTCCCGAGCACCGCGTGCTGGTGGCAGTGCTGCTGGGTCACCGCGCGCACGTCGAGGGAGCCGAACTCCACGTCCGGCGCGTGTTCGTCGAGGAATTCCGCGAGCGTCGACACGGGCACGGGCGGGGTGTCCAGCAGGTCGTGGACGTCGTGGCGCAGCACCGCCAGGCAGCTCGGTTCGAGTCCCACGATCGGGGTGCCCGCCCGGATGTCCTCGTTCAAAACGTCCAGCGCCTGGCGCAGGACGCGGCGCGCGATGCCGAGCTGCCCCGTGGAGATCCACGTCAGGCCGCAGCACACCGAGGAGCGGGGCAGCACCACGTCGAACCCGGCGTGTTCCAGCACGCGCGTGGCCGCCACTCCGATCTCGGGGGCGAAGTGGTTGGTGAACGTGTCGGGCCAGAGCACGACCCGCGGGCGGTCGCCGCCGGGTCGGCGAGGCTTGCGGCGCCATGCTTTCCGTAGCGTCGTGCGGGCGAACGCGGGCAGCTCGCGTTCGGCGGCGATGCCGCCGAGCCGCTTCACCACGGTGGCGACCACGCGCGACCGCAACGCGGTGTTGACCACGCCGGGGGCCAGCGCCGCCAGCCGTGCCCACAGCGGCAGGAAACCCAGCGAGTAATGGCTCGCGGGCCGCAGCTTGCCCGCGTAGTGGTGGTGCAGAAACTCCGCCTTGTACGACGCCATGTCCACGTTCACGGGGCAGTCGGAAAGACACCCCTTGCACGCCAGGCACAAATCGAGCGCGTCGCGGACCTCCTTCGAGTCCCACCCGTCGGTGATCGTCTCGCCGCGCATCATCTCGAACAGCAACCGGGCCCGGCCGCGCGTCGAGTGTTCCTCGCGGCGGGTCACCATGTAACTCGGGCACATGACGCCGGTGCTCGTGTCGACGCACTTGCCCACCCCGACGCAGCGCCGGGTGGCGGTGGCCAGGCTGCCGCCGTCGTGGGGATAGCGCAGGGTGAGCGGGAGCTGTTTCACCGGCCCGGCGAACCGCAGGTCGGCGTCGAGGGGGCGGGGCCGGACGAGGTTGCCGGGGTTCAGGACGTTCTCCGGGTCCCAGACGGCCTTGAACGCCTCGAACAAGCGTAGGAGGTCGGGCGAGTACATCCGGGGTAGCAACTCCGCCCTGGCCTGCCCGTCGCCGTGCTCGCCCGACAGCGATCCGCCGTGCGCCACCACGAGGTCGGCGGCCTCGGTGAGGAACCTGCGGAAGGTCGCCACCCCGTGTTCGGTGAGTAGGTCGAAGTCGATGCGCACGTGCACGCAGCCCTCGCCGAAGTGCCCGTACGGGATGCCCCGCAGCCCGTGGGACGCGAGCAGGGCACGGAACGACCGCAGGTAGGAGCCGAGCCGCTCCGGCGG
This sequence comes from Saccharomonospora glauca K62, assembly GCF_000243395.2. Lineage (NCBI taxonomy): Bacteria > Bacillati > Actinomycetota > Actinomycetes > Pseudonocardiales > Pseudonocardiaceae > Saccharomonospora > Saccharomonospora glauca. The sequence goes on from NZ_CM001484.1 coordinate 919,721, forward strand.
CACGGCCGCGTCCTCCCAGCCGGGCCACGCCTCCGAGCCGTCGGCCATGCGGGTGGCGATGCCCGCGGCGGACTCGCGGATGGACCACAGTTGCCGCTGTCGTGCCACCTCGGCGGTCACCGAGGTGACGGCGGAGGTCTCGCGTGCCAACGCGGCCGCGAGTTCCTCGGCCTTGTGCCGGGCCTGCTCGGGGTCGTCCCCGCCGACCTCGACGAACAGCCAGCCGCGTCCGGCGGGGAGTTCGTCGAGCGCGGCGGGCCTGCGGCCGTGCGCGAGGAGGGCCTCCACCAGGTCGGCGCCCATGCCCTCCACCGTGAGCGGGCGGTGGGCAAGCACCAGGGGAGCGGCGTCGGCCGCGGCGATGTCGTCGACGAAGCCCGCCACCACCAGCGCTCGCGACCGTGGGGAGGGGACGAGCCGCACGGTGGCCTCCGTGATCAGCACGCAGGTGCCCTCGGTGCCCACGAGTGCTCTCGCGATGTCGAACCCGTTCTCCGGCAGGAGGTTGTCGAGTGCGTAGCCGGACACCCGCCTCGGCAGGGCGGGGAACCCGGTGCGCAGTACGGCGAGGTTGCGGTGGGCGAGGTCGCGCAACGCCTCCCGGATCTCCCTCGCCCGGTCGGCGGGCTCGCCCACGACGCGGTCGCCGGGACCGACGGACAGCCGGGCCCCGTCCCCGGTCACCACCTCCAGCGAGACGACGTTGTCGGAGGTGCGGCCCCAGGCCACCGAGTGCGGGCCGCACGCGTCGTTGCCGAGCATCCCGCCGAGCGTGCAGCGACTGTGTGTGGAGGGGTCCGGTCCGAACGTCAGCCCGTGCTCCGCGGCGGCGGCGCGCAGCGTGTCGAGCACGACACCGGGCTCCACACGCGCGACGCGGCGCTCGGGGTCGATCTCCAGGACACGGTTGAGGTGGCGGCTGTAGTCGAGCACCACGCCCCGGCCGAGCGCCTGCCCGCCGATGCCGGTGCCCGCTCCGCGGGCCGTCACCGGCACCCCGTGTTCGCGGGCCACCCTCAGGGTGGCCGCCACGTCGTCGGCGTGGCGGGGGAACACGACGGCCAGCGGCACGTGCCGGTAGTTCGACGCGTCCATGCTGAACATCGCCCGTGCGGAGGGGCTGTCGTCCACCTCGCCCGAGACCGCGCGGGCCAGGTCCTCGGCGAGTGTGGTCCGGACGGTCACCAGTTCTCCAGGGAGTCCGTGAGGATGCCTTCGAGGTCGGTCTCGCTCACCGCGCGGGGTGCCACGGTGAGCAGGCGTTGCTGTTTCATCGCTCCCTCCACGAGCGCGGGGATGTCCGAACTCGTGTACCCCACGCCGCCGAGGCCGTTGGGAATGCCGATGTCACGCATGAGCGAGATCAGGGCCCTGGGCAGTCGTTCCCGAGGATCGGGGTGTTCGGGCCCCGAGGGGTCGAGGATGCGCGCGGCGTGCAGGTGCCGCTCCGGGTCGGTGGGGAAGGTGAATCGGAAGGCGGCCGGGGCGGTGAGGGACACCGACTCGCCGTGAGGCACCAGGGGCTCGTCCTGCGGGTAGTCGGCGGGCCGGTACTCGCGGACGCGGCCCGCGATCGGGTACGCGCAGGCATGGGGGATGTGCACGCCCGCGTTGCCGAATCCCATGCCCGCGAACGTGGCGGCCAGCATCATGTCCGTGCGCGCGTCGAGGTCGCCGCCGTTCAACACCGCCCTGCGGAACGACCGCGCCAGCAGGTGCAGGGCCTTCTCGGTCCAGGTGTCGGAGATCGGGTTCGCGCCGTTGTAGGCCACACGGGTCTGTGGCGTGTGCCGGGGGAAGGAGTGGAACGGTCGCGCGGTGTAGGACTCCAGGGCGTGACATAGCACGTCCATGCCGCTGGCGGCGGTGACCCTCGGTGGCATGGACAGGGTCAGCAGCGGGTCGACGACGGCCAGGCTCGGCCGCAGGGACGGGTGACTGATGCCGGACTTCACCTTGAGGTCGAGGAAGTCCATGATGCACACCGGCGTGGTCTCCGAGCCGGTGCCGGCCGTCGTGGGCACGGCGACGAGCGGTTTGAGCGGGCCGGGCGGGGCCTTGGCGGCGCCGATCGGTTTGTTCACGTAGTCGAACAGGTCGGCGGGGTGGGTCGTGAGCAGGTTGACGGCCTTGGCGGTGTCGATGGCCGAGCCACCCCCGACGCCGACGAAGCCGTCCCACGTCGACTGCCGGGCGAACTCGACGGCCTCCAGCACGCTCGCGTCGGTGGGCTCGACATGGACGCCGTCGTAGACCTCGACGGTGAGGCCACCCGAGCGGGCCGCCTCGGCGACGCGCTGGGGAACTCCGGTGGCCGCGACACCGGGGTCGGTGAGGATCAGGACCCGTTCGGCGCCTTGGCGCGCCAGGTCGTGGCCGATCTCGTCGACGGCGCCCGCGCCGAACTTCAGTGGGGTGGCGCCCCACGTGAACACGGTCTCGTGCAGGTAGTTGGCCATGGTCCCTCCCCGGTGAGCGACTGGGCCTCCGAGAGTGGCATGTGGCATGCTACTCGTCAAGAGTCCTGGTCAGCGAGGTGCCGAAGGGGTGTTCGCTCAGTCGACCAACCGTGTCCAGTCGTACGACACCTGGACGGACTCGCCGGTGGCGGCCGACTCCTGCGCGATGATGAGCCGGGCCGTGGTGAGCAGGTGCCGCCGCATGGCCTCGGCCGCCTCGGCGGGCTTGCCCTCCTCGACGCCCGCCGCAATCTCCTCGTGCTCGGCCAGGATGTCGCCCAGCCCTCGACTGCGGTCCACAGTGGAAGTCCCGCGCAGGAACATCATGTCGCGCAACGATTCGACGTAGCGGGCGAGCCGCAGGTTGCCCGACGCGACGTTGAGGGCCTCGTGGAACTTGCGGTCGGCGACCATGAACGTGGGCTCGTCCCCCTCGTCGGCCGCCCGGCGCATGGTGTCGAGATGGGTGGTGAGCCGGGCCATCAGCTCGGGCGTGCGCCGGCTCGTGGCGCGGAACGTGGCCGGCACCTCCAGCATGAGCCGGATCGCGAAGACCTCCTCCAGGTCGTGCAGCGAGGTCTGCAACACGCGGATACCGCGGTTGCGTTCGAACCGCACCATGCCGCGCTCGGCGAGTTGGATCAACGCTTCCCGCACCGGGGTGCGCGACACCCCGAGCCGGGCGGCCAGATCGTGCACCGAGTACAGCGCTCCCGGAACGAGTTCCCCACTGACGATCGCTCCCCGAAGCTCGTCGAGGATGGTCTTGGCGAGGTTCCGGTCGGTGTCGATCTGCCGCATTCGCCCATACTCCCATGCCCGAGCGGGTTCGCGGGCCGAATCGAGCCGGGACGTCACCGGCCCAGGGCCGGCTTCCGGGGACGCCCCTCGGCGAGGACTCCGTGTTCGGTGACCACGGCCGTCAGCAGCTCCACCGGCGTGACGTCGAAGGCGGGGTTGAACACGGGTGTGCCCTCGGGCGCCACCGCGACCCCCGCGACGTGAGTGATCTCCTCACCCGCGCGCTCCTCCACGACGATCCCGGAGCCGTCGGGCAGCTTTCGGTCCACAGTAGATTCGGTGGCGACGACGACGAACGGCAGGTCGTGCCGAGCGGCGGCCACCGCGAGCCCGTAGGTGCCGATCTTGTTGGCCGTGTCGCCGTTGGCGGCCACGCGGTCCGCCCCCACGACCACGCAGTCCACCATGCCCCGTGCCATGGCCGAGGCCGCCGCCGAGTCGGGGAGCACGCGGTAGGGGATGCCCGCATCCGCCAGTTCCCACGCCGTCAGACGCGAACCCTGCAACAGCGGCCGGGTCTCGTCGGCGAGCACGACGTCGATGCGGCCCTCGGCGTGGAGATGCCTGATGGTGCCGAGTGCGGTGCCCCACGCGACCGTGGCCAACCGCCCGGTGTTGCAGTGGGTCAGCACGCGCAGCGGACGATCGGGACACCGGCTCAGCAGCAGGTCGGCCGCGTGCCGCGAGGCCGCGCGGTTGACGCGTTCGTCCTCGTCGAGCATCGCCAGCGCCTCGGCCAGGACGGCGTCGGGGCCGTGCTCGACGAAGGCGAGCGCGCGTTCCACGCCGTGGCGCAGGTTCACCGCCGTGGGCCGGGCCCGCGCCAGACGATCGGCTTCGGCGCGTACGGTCGCGAGGGCCTCGGGCGAGGCCGTGCCGTGCTTCCGGGCCGCCAGCGCCACGCCGAGAGCTCCCGCCGCCCCGAGGGCCGGCGCGCCCCGCACCGCGAGCCGTCGGATCGCGTCGATCAGCTCGTCGACCGTGTCCAACCGGAGCGTGCGGAACGCTCCGGGCAGCGCGGTCTGGTCGATGATCACCACGGCGTCGGTGTCCCAGTCGATCGTCCTCGTCACGCGCGACATTCTGCGTCACTTTCGACTGGAAGTCGACCTAACTGGAGGTTGCAGGCTGCGACCATGACACATACCGAACAGCGGCGCCGTGGGGTGCTCTGGACACCGGAGCACCGGCTGACCACGGCGGGGTTGTTGTTGGTCGTCACCCTGCTCGCGTTCGAGAGCATGGGCGTGGCCACAGCGACCCCCACCATGATCTCCGACCTGCACGGCGAAGCCCTGTACTCCTGGCCGTTCATCTCCTTCCTCGTCGCGAGCGTCGCCTCCACGGTGCTGGCCGGAAGGTTGTGCGACCGTCGCGGTCCCAAGCTCGTGCTGCTCGTCGCCCCGTGGATCTTCCTCGCCGGGCTGGTGGTGGCGGGAACCGCCTCGGTCATCGGAGCGCTGCTTTTGGGCAGGGCACTGCAGGGGTTCGGTTCCGGAGCGCTCATGGTGGCGACGTCGTTGCTCATCGCGCTCACCTACGACGACCGGGAACGTCCGGTGATCTACGCCGCCAACTCCGCGGCGTGGGTGCTGCCCGCCATCGTGGGGCCGTCGATCGCCGGGCTGGTGACCGAGACCGTGGGATGGCGTTGGGTGTTCCTCGGACTGATCCCGCCGATGCTGTTGGGGATCGGCCTGCTCGTCCCCGTGGTCCGCAAGTTGCCCGCGCACGTTCCCGACCCGTCGGCGCGTAGGGCGGGAGTCCCGTCGGCGGTGGCCGTCGCGCTCGCCGTGGCGGCGCTGACCTGGGCCGCCCAGCACCCGACTCCGGTCGCTGTCGGCTACGGTGCGGTCGCCCTGGTCGTGCTCGCGGTGTCGCTGCGCAAACTGCTGCCCCACGGCACCCTTCGCGCGAAGCCCGGTCTGCCGACCGTGGTGGCCACCCGTGCCCTGCTCGGTGCGGCGTTCGCCGGGATGGAGGCGTACCTGCCCCTGACCATGTCGCGGGTCCACGGTTACAACGCCGCGCTCGCCGGACTCCCCCTGACGGTGGGCGCGCTGAGTTGGTCGGCGGCCTCGGCCGTGCAGGGCAGGCATCCCGAGTGGGGCAAGGCGGCCCTGCTGCGAGCCGGCTTCGGCTTCCTGGGGGTCGGGCTCGCGCTGTTCGCGTTCGTGGCGTGGGGCGGGGCTCCGGCGTGGGTCGCGTTCGTGGCGTCGCTGTTCTGCGGTGCGGGGATGGGGATCGGCTATCCCTCGATCTCGGTGCTGTTGCTGCGGCTGTCCCCGGTGGCGGAACGGGGCTTCAACACGTCCGCCATGCAGCTCGGTGACTGGATCAGCACGGCGCTCGCCATCGGTGTGGGCGGGGTGCTGCTCGGAGTCCTGGGCAGCGCCGAGGATCCGTCGGCGGGCGTCACCGTGCTCGCCGTGACACTCGCCGGAGTCGCGGCGTTGGGGGCCGTGATCACCGCACGGGGACTGAAGAAGGAGGCCTCCGAACCGAACCCGTGAGCGGTGCGGTCGGTGCGGTCATCGTGACTTTCCGGACGCGACTACCCTGGAAAGCGATGACTTACCTCGATCACGCGGCCACCACCCCGATGGTGCCGGAGGCCCTCGCAGCCATGACCGACGCGTTGTCCACGCTGGGCAACGCCTCGTCGCTGCATTCGTCGGGTCGCAGGGCCCGCCGGGTGGTCGAGGAGGCCAGGGAGGCCATCGCCGAGGCCATGAGTGCGCGCCCGTCGGAAGTGATTTTCACGGCGGGCGGTACCGAGAGCGACAACCTCGCCGTCAAGGGCATCTTCTGGGCCCGAAGGCGGGCCGATCCGCGTCGCCGCCGGGTGCTCGCGAGTTCCGTCGAGCACCACGCCGTGCTCGACGCCGTGCAGTGGCTCGCCGACCACGAGGGCGCCGATGTCACGTGGCTGGAGGTCGACCAACATGGTCGGCTGCGGCCCGAGGTGCTGCGCGCGGCCGTCGAGGAGAACCCCGACGACGTGGCGCTGGCCACGGTGATGTGGGCGAACAACGAGGTCGGCACCGTGAACCCCGTGCCGGACCTGGTGGAGGTGTGCGCCGAGTACGGGATTCCGCTGCACACCGACGCGGTGCAGGCGGTGGGGTCCGTGGAGGTGGACTTCGCCGCCAGCGGCGCCGCGGCCCTCACCCTCACCGGTCACAAACTCGGCGGCCCGTACGGCGTCGGGGCACTGTTGCTACGCCGGGACGTGGCGTGCACCCCGTTGTTGCACGGCGGCGGTCAGGAACGCGAGGTGCGGTCGGGAACCCTGGACGTTCCGGGCATCCACGCGCTGGCCACCGCCGTGAGCCTCGCCGTGGAACGCAGGTCCGAGCACGCCGCGCAGTTGGCGAAGCTCCGTGACGCCCTCGTCGCCGCCGTGCGCGCCGAGGTCCCCGACGTGGTGTTGAACGGCCCTCCGCAGGACGCTTCCGACCGGTTGCCGGGCATCGTGCACCTGACGTTCCCCGGCTGCGCCGGGGACAGCCTGCTGATGCTGCTCGACGCGAAGGGCATCGAGTGCTCCACCGGCTCGGCCTGCACGGCGGGGGTGGCCGAACCGAGTCACGTGCTGCTGGCGATGGGGGCCGACGCCGCGTCCGCCCGCAGTTCGCTGCGGTTCTCGCTCGGACACTCCTCGACCCAGGCCGATGTCGACGCGCTCGCGGCCGAGATCGGCGGTGTGGTGGCCAGGGCACGGCAGGCGGGACTGTCCGGCATGCGCAAGACGCGAAGCGATCAGGAGGTGTAGGCGGTGCGGGTACTGGCCGCGATGAGCGGGGGAGTGGATTCGGCGGTCGCCGCCGCGAGGGCCGTCGACGCGGGCCACGACGTGGTCGGCGTGCACCTGGCGCTGTCGGCCAAACCCGGCACCCTGCGCACGGGAGCGCGTGGCTGCTGCACCATCGAGGACGCCCACGACGCCCGGCGTGCCGCCGACATCCTCGGTATTCCGTTCTACGTCTGGGACTTCGCCGAGCGGTTCACCGAGGAGGTCGTCGAGACCTTCGTCGGTGAGTACGCCGCCGGACGCACGCCCAACCCCTGCGTAACGTGCAACGAGAAGATCAAGTTCGAGGCGCTGCTGGAGAAGGCGGTGGCGCTGGGGTTCGACGCCGTGTGCACCGGCCACTACGCCCGGCTGTCCGTCGTGGACGGTGTCCCGGAGCTGCGCCGCAGTGCCGACGCGGGCAAGGACCAGTCCTACGTCCTCGCGTCACTCACCCCGGACCAACTTCGCCACGCGATGTTCCCGCTCGGTGATTCGGTGAAGTCCGACGTGCGGGCGGAGGCCGCCGAGCGCGGGTTGCCCGTGGCCACCAAGCCCGACAGCCACGACATCTGCTTCATCCCCGACGGCGATACGAAGGCGTTCCTGGAGAAGCGGATCGGCCAGCGTCCCGGTGATCTCGTCGACGCCGAGACGGGCGCCGTGCTGGGCCGTCACACCGGGGTGCACGGCTTCACGATCGGGCAGCGCAAGGGCCTCGGCATCGACGCGCCCGCGCCCGACGGCAAGCCCCGGTACGTCCTGGCGCTGGAACCCGTCTCCGGCACCGTGAAGGTCGGCTCGGCCCGTGGGCTCGTGGTGAACCGCATCGAGGCCGACCGCCCGATCTGGCCGAGCGACACGCCGTTGGACGGCCCCACCGAGTGCGTGGCCCAGGTCCGGGCCCACGGCAGCACCGCGCCCGCGGTGGCCGAGGTGGTGGACGGCCGGGTGATCGTGCAGCTGCGGGAGCCGCTGCGCGGGGTCGCGCCGGGCCAGGTGGTGGTGCTGTACCGACCGGACGCCGACGCCGGCGATCTGGTGCTGGGCAGCGCGAAGATCGCCGCCACGGCGTAAGCGGTCGCCGATCCGGCGGCGGTCCGACCGACCGGGACACCGACGCCACCGTCCGTTCCGGACCGTCATCCCTCCCGGAACCGCCGGAATAGAAGGACGGCATGGGCGGTTCGGCGCGGTGGTGTCCGTGTGGTCGGGTGAGGATTCCGCCCCCTGTTTCTCGTCGCTGACTGCGTTTTCTCGTGCTGTCCCGACGGGTCCTCGGCAACTCGTCGTCGGTTTCTCGTGCTCGCCGTTCCCGCGGGCGTCGAAATTTCCACTCCTGGTGAGTAGGTATCAAGAACTGTACATATCACGATGTGTGAATGTGATCGTGGACTAAGGTCGCGGTCGAGGTGGACTGTCCGCGATGTGGCGTGGTCCCGAGGAATTTTTTGATCATTTCCAGGGTTGTCTCGAATGGCGAGACAGGGCTAGGCTTGCCGGGTTCGTCGTCGGAGCGCCGAGACCGCGGGGCGAGCGGCCTCGGCGCCGCATCAACTCTCCGGTGACGTCAGGGTTGCCGCGCGGTGGCGAGACGGCCTTCCGACGCGCGGGCGGTGTCGACGCTCCGATGTGGTGCGATCGGAAGTGAGGTGTACATCACTGAGGGTCCTTGCTCGGTTGCGTTCGGTATTGACCGGTTTCGGCCATGACGGCGACTCATCGCGTATCCTGCGACCTTGATCACCAGGGAAAATAGGCCAATTGTTACAGTATTTCGACGAAGTGTCGAAGCTCTTGACTTTGGACAGAGGTGACTCTCTGTAGTCAAATTAGCGGGAGTTCCTGAACTTTCGGGTGATTCATCACCTATGTAGACGTATCTCCTCGTGGCTGAGTATGGGACACTGTGGATGTTTGTCCACGTTAATGACTCAGAAATCCGTAGGGGTTAGACGGGGATCATGGACACTGAGACGGACTTCGAAGCCCATATAGACGGTTATTTCACGACCAGGCGGCACGACCGTCTTCGTGAGGAAGTCCGAAGTTTCGCGGAAACCGAAGTGGCTCCCCGAGTGGCCGAGATGGAGGCCTCGCGCTCAATCCAGTACGAACTGTCGCGTCTGATCGCCAGGCAGAAGTGGATTGGCGTGACGATCGGACCCGAGTACGGTGGCCTGGGGTTGGGTCACCTCGCGAAGACCATCATCATCGAGGAGCTGGCCAGGGTCAGTGGCGCCATGGGAGCCATGGTCCAGGCCTCTCAGCTGGGTGTGGCGAAGATTCTGCACTACGGCAACGAAGAGCAGAAGCGGCGCTGGCTTCCCGCGGTGGCCGAGGGGGACTGTCTCCCGACGATCGCGACGACCGAGGTCGAGTCCGGCGGTCATGTGCTCGGGATGTCCACAACGGCCGAGCGGGTCGGCGACGATTACATCGTCAACGGTCGCAAGGTGTTCGTCGGAAACAGTCATATCGGAGATTTGCACGGGGTCATCGTGCGTACCGGGAGTGGCTCGAAAGGCCTGTCCGGTTTCCTGATCGAGGCCGATCGTCCCGGAGTTTCCCTCGGTGAGTACACGCCCACGATGGGATTGCACGGGTTCAGCTTCGGCGAGATTATTTTCGACAATTGTCGAGTACCCGCGGAAAATCTGCTCGGCTCCGAAGGGGACGGATTGGCGATCGCCTATTCGTCGAGCGTTCTGTACGGTAGGACGAATCTGGCCGCCGTCGCTCTGGGAATTCACCGCGCGATTGTCGAGGAAACGGTCGAGTACGCCGCCAACCGCTACCGCTACGGAAAACCGCTTTCCGAGCTTCCCACGGTGAAGCAGAAACTCGGACAAATGCAGTCCCAGTTGATGACGGCGCGGCTGGCCGTGTACCACGCGTCGCATCTGTTGGACCTGGGTATGTCCTGCGACGCGGAGCTCATCAACGCCAAGCTCGTGAACGTGGAACTCGCGCTGGACTCCGCACGGACCGCGATGGAGGTGCACGCCGCGTGCGGGCTGTCCACCGACAGGCCGCTGGAACGCTACGTCCGCGACGCCTACCACATCTTCGCGCCCGCGGGCACGTCGGACATCCAGCGGCTCCGGCTGGCGGAGACGGCGCTGGGCGCGGGGAAGGGACAATGGTCGCAGCGGCTGGCCCCCCAGTTGAGGGCGGCCAGCGTTTCGCTGCGGGAGAGCGTCAGCTGCGTCGGTTGATCACTTCCATGAGCTCGGAAGCCATCGACTTGATGGTTTCCAGGCCGGGACGACCCCACGGGCGCGGCTCTGTGTCGACGACGCAGACCGTGCCCAGGGTGACACCGGTGCGGTCGATCAGCGGGGCTCCCATGTAGGAGCGGATACCGATCTTGTCGACCACGGGGTTGCCCGCGAAGCGCGGATAGGAGCAGACGTCGTCCAGCACCAGCGCCTTACGGCGGGTGATGACGTGCGGGCAGTAGCCGTGGTCCTTCGGCATGCTCCGGCTCACCGGGGCGTGGGTGGAGGCCGGGGCGCTCTCCAGGACTTCCCTGGAGGCGTTGCTGTACGGGGTGTACAGGCCGGCGAAGTACTGCTCGTCCTCCTGGAAGAAGTTCACCATCGCGTACGGGGCGCCCGTGATGTTCGCGAGTTTGGCGCTGAACTCGTCGAACTCCGCGTCGGGACGGTCCCCGAACCCGAGTTCCCGGAGACGCTCCGCGCGCTGTGCCGCCTCGGGGTCCAGCGGGGCAGTCAGGATGCGTGATTCGATGGCGTCGTAAGTCATAGCTGGCTCCGTATCGGCTGGGTGTGCGTTCCGTTCTCTGAGGTACGTGCGATGGAGAGCAGGTACTGGACCAAAGTGATCAGTACGCTCTTCGCCGACTGCGTGTCCCGCGCGTCGCACCGGACGAGGGGGATGTCCGGCTTCAACGCGAGGGCAGTCCGTACTTCCTCCGAGGTGTAGCGATAGGCCCCCTCGAACTCGTTGATCGCGACCACGAAGTTGATGCCACGCCGCTCGAAGAACTCGACGGCGGCGAAGCAGTCCTGCAAGCGGCGGGTGTCGGCGAGGACGACCGCCCCGAGGGCTCCCCTGGACAGCTCGTCCCACATGAACCAGAACCGGTGCTGGCCGGGAGTCCCGAAGAGATAGAGCACGAGGTTCTGTGCCGGGAAGGTGAGGCGACCGAAGTCCAAGGCCACCGTGGTCGTGGCCTTGGACTCCACGCCCGTCAGGTCGTCCGTGCCGACACTGGCCACCGTGAGCTGTTCTTCCGTGACGAGCGGTTCAATCTCACTCACGGCCCCGACGAACGTCGTCTTGCCTACGCCGAAACCCCCCGCCACGAGAATCTTGAATTGGATCGGGAAATCTAGCCCGTCAGAGCCGTTGAAGACCATCAAGCAGTGCCTCTAGTAGTGCTGGGTCGGTGGAGTCGGCTTGGGAGGGGGCCCTGGTAGCCGCGGCTCCCAACTGGATCAGGTCGGACAACAGGACCTTGGCGACCATGACCGGCTGCTTCAGTACGGCCGCGACCTCGGCGACCGAGATGGGCGACTGGCACAGCCGAAGGACCTGTGCGTGGTCGTGTCCCAAGCGCTCGGGCGCCACCTTGCCCGTCGTCCTCACCAGTGACATGAGTTCGAGCACGGTGCTGGGGTGGGTGCGTCCGTTGGTCACGGTGTACGGACGCACCCACATTTCGGAATCGGAGGGCGAATGCTCGTCCGGAGCGTTCATTCTCACCGGTTTCCGTTGTAGGGAGCGGTGGTCCCACGGCGGGATGGCGTGGCCAGGTGAGAGGGAACCTGCGTGCACAGCTTGCCCATCTCGTAGCTGAGAATCCCGGCGTCGACGTCACGGCTGGCCAGTACCGCCAGGATCGTGCCGGCGCTGGCGGCCGTGGTTACCAGGATGCCCCGGCCGAGTTCCGCGTTGACCTGGCGAACACCGTCACCACCCCCGAATCTGGCGCCCACCTGCTGTGCTAGCGAGCAAAGGCCACTGGCGAGCGCGGCGAGCGTGTCCGCGCCATCGGTGTCCAAGCCGTGCCAGTACTTGGCTATCCCGTCGGTCGACAGCAGAAGTGCGCTCTGGGTGTTCGGGACCGTCTCGACTAGTCGCCGGAGAAGCCAGGTCAGGTCATCGGCCATTCGGTACGTCTCCTCAAGAAGTGTCGTTGTCGTGCTGGAACGAGTGCTACTGCTGCGGCCAGCCAGGTCCTTCTTGTTCCTCGCGCCTGTCTTGTTCTTCCCGCCCGCGGCGGAAACCTTGTTGGAAGGAAGCCATCAGAGTGGGGTTGTGTCCCGGAATCGGTTTGGTCGGTGAGAGTGCCTTGTGCAGTTCGGGTGGCAGGTGAGACTCGCCCCGACGTTGCGGAAGGGGCGGACGGCTCTGGTCGGTGAGGGGATGAGACTCCGCCGGACGTGCCTCGTCGGTTCCGGTCTTGGGTTCCGGCGAGGGGGACGACGGTTCCGAGTGGAACGTCGCGCCGGGCTTCCGCACCGGCAGCGAGGGCACGTGCTCGTCGGACTTGCTCGCCTGGCGCTGCGGGGCCGAGTCCCGCTCAAGGGACGGCACGTAAAGTTCGGCGCCGTTGTTGTGCGGCTCGGGAAGCGGCAGGGAGTGGGAAGCGGCCGCCACGGAGTTCGAGGCCTGTGACGAAGGGGCTGCCTTCTCGGTGCCGGGGCACGGCTGGGAGGGAGCTTCCCGGCGTGCGGGCGCGGCCTCCCGGCGCGGTGTCTGCGGGGGAATCGGCTCGCCGAGCAGGCGGGGCGGCAGGACGACCACGGCGTCGATACCGCCGAAGATGTTGGTCTGCAACCGCACCCGAATACCGTGGCGCAGGGAGAGCTCCCGGACAACGGCCAGACCGATGCGGCCGTCCTGGAGCAGCTCGTCGATGTTGACCTGCTCGGTGCCGTCGAGCAGTCCGTTGATCCGTTGCAGGTCCTCGGCCGGCATTCCCAGCCCGCGGTCCTGGATCTCCAGGGCGAGGCCCGCCGTGACCTTCTGGGCGCGAAGCACCACCTTGCCGGCATCCGGCGAGGAGAAGTTCGTGGCGTTCTCCAGAAGCTCCGCCAGCAGGTGGATCACCTCGGCCACGACGTGGCCGCGCAGCGTGACGCCCTCGATCGGCACGATGCTGACCTGCTGGTAGTGCTCCACCTCCGCCACGGCCGAACGCAGGACGGCGTACACGCTGACGGGGTTGGCCGAGCGACGCTGGGGCGATTCCCCGCCGAGCACGGCGAGGTTCTCCGCCTGCCGGCGAACGCGGGTGGCGAGGTGGTCCACCTCGTACAGGCCCTTGAGGAGATCGGGGTCCTCGATCTCCCGCTCCAGCTCGTCGATCTTCTGGATCTCCCGGTTGGAGAGGGACTGCAGGCGGCGAGCGAGCTTGCCGAACACCTCTCGCCGGTGTTCGGAGCTGCTGTCGCCGAACACGGTCGGGAACGTCTCGGTCGACTCGTTCCGGTGCGGCTGGCTCGCCTGGGCGGTTTCGGCGGGACCGCCGTTGACCGTCGACGGAGCGGCGGTGCCGGGCTGGGTCCCGACGGCGGGCTGGGTCGTGACGGTGGGGTGGTCGGACGTCTGGCCGGTGGCCGCGTGGGGGGAGAGGGGTGCGGCGCCGGGCGCGGCGGTCGGCTGTTCTGAGGGAAGCTCGACGGGAGGCTGACCGTAGGGCCTGAGAACACCGACGGAACCGACGACGCCGTGGACCACACGGGCGGCGACGAGCAGCACCAACACGCATCCCACGGCGACGCCCACGGTGGCGGCTACCCCGAAGGACTGGTCCACGAGCACCGCCGACAAACCCGCGACCCCGAGCAGCACCACGACGGCCACGGAGACCAGGCAGACCCGAAGCAGTCGAGAGCGCAGTTCGTCGACGACGTCCATGTTGTCGGCGCCATGACCCCGGTGCCGGGGATCCGAATGCCGGACAGCCGTGTCCGACAGGGTTGTTGCGGACATCAGATCCTTTCTACGCACGGAGATCGGCCGTAGCAGTTGCCGACAATTTCATCCCACGGCGAATCCGCTACCGCATATGTTGGTTCACATCCTCGGGTTCGGTATCTCCACCTGCGCCGGTACCGAGAACCTTGGAGCGAGTACTTGATCTTGGCGCGGGTGATCGTACCCCAACAGTGTGTGAAGTCATATCGCATGCGGGTATCGCGTGCCAACCCCCGTAAACGACTTCTCATCGGAGGCCGCTCACGCGTCGAGCGATCCGTTCTCGCTGGTCAGCGGGGGCGGCTCGGGGCTTCGCGGTGGACTCGGGGCGCGGACGGGCGGGGGCCACCGCTCGTCGGTGGCGTCGTGCGAGGACCCCGCCCGCCTCCGCCGATCGGGGAAGATCCCGCAGCGGTCGGAAGAATGTGACGGTTGCCCCAATATTCGAAGCCTCAAAGTGCGCGGCACGGCCGACGCGGCAGCGCACGTCGGTCAATGTGGAAGGGCCGATCCGAGGCCGAGTGTCGGGACGGGAATGGTCAGTCGTCGCCGCTTTCGAGCATCAGTCGTTCCAGCTCCCGCCGAAGCAGGCCCATCCGGGCGTCCGCGAGCAACGGGATCTCCCGCCTGCGCCGCCGGACGGCGGTGAGGTCGATGTCGATCACCGTCAACGATTCCTCCCACGTGGGCGCCGTCGCGACGACCGAGCCCCATGGGTCGAGCACGCGCGAGCCGCCCCAGAACCGCACGCCCGCCTCGTCGCCGACGCGGTTTACGAACACCACCCAGCACTGCTGCATGCGAGCCGTGAACGTGAGCAGGTCGTGCCAGTACTCGGCGGGGTCGAACGAGCCGCCCGTCAGCTTCGCCGCGCTGTTGGCGGGGACGATGAGCAGCTCCGCGCCGTCCTGCGCCGCCAGCCACGGCAGCATCGGCTGCCAGGCGTCGTTGCAGATCAACGTCGCGAACCGGCCGTGTGCCGTGTCGTACGCGCGCAGGTGCTGACCGGGATTGGCGTGCTTGCGCTCCTCCCAGATCAGGTAGTTCGGCAGGTAGAGCTTGCGGTGGTTGTGTACGAGCGTGCCGCCGGAGAGGTACAACGCCGAGTTGTGCCTGCGGATGCGGCCGTCCTCCAGCAGACCGATCACCACGTCGGGGCCGTGCTTCGACAGCGTGGCCAGTCGTGGGTCGTCGGGCCACAGCGAGATGTCGTCCGCCAGTTGCCCCAACGCGTAGCCGGTGAGAGACAACTCCGGAAACACGACCAGGTCGGCGTTTTGAGCCGCGGCGTCCTTGATGATGCGTTCGGCATCGGCGAGGTTTCCCTCCACGTCGCCGAGCCGGCAGTCGGTTTGCGCCAGTGCCACCCTCATGCGTCTCACCTCCCCTTCGACGAAGCAGCGCGGACACTTGAGACGGTACGTCACGACGAGGTGTTCCGGTGCCGGTGATTCGTGTGGTGAACCCCGCTGCCCCGGAGGTGGCCGTGCGTGCGGACGGCGGCACAATCGGTGGGGTGAGCAGTGGTGAGACACAGCGCGTCTGGTCGCCGGGAGCGGCGACCGGGATCGGGTCGATGCCGGGCACCGACATGAGCGAGGCCGCCACCGTCGTGTTCGGCGAGCTGTCCGAGCTGCCCCACCTGCCCGAGCTGCCCGCCCGCGGGGTCGGCGCCGACCTGATCGGCCGTGCGGCCGCGCTGCTCGTGGACCTGGCGGTGGAGGTCGTGCCGTCCGGTTACCGGGTCACGGCGAAGCCGGGACGGGACCACCGGAGAGCGGTCGACCTGCTGCACTGGGATCTCGACGCGATCACCGAGGTCGCCGAGCGGGCTCGCCCCTCGGTCGTGAAGACGCAGGTCGCCGGGCCGTGGACCCTGGCCGCCGGGGTGGAGCTGGCGCGGGGACACCGGATACTCACCGACCACGGGGCGTTGCGGGACTTCACGGAATCACTGGTGGAGGGGCTTTCCGCGCACGTCTGTGAGCTGGCCGATCGCACCGGGGCTCGCGTGGTGGTGCAGTTCGACGAGCCCACCCTCCCGGACGTGCTCGCCGGGGCCCTGCCCACGCCGTCCGGTTACGGCACGGTGGCCGCCGTTCCGGAACCGCGGGCCCGTGAACTGCTCGACACCGTGATCGGAGCCGCTCGCGCCGCCACGGGGGGTCCGGTGATGGTGCACTGTTGCGGTCGCCGTCCTCCCGTGGGGCTGCTGCACGCCGCCGGGGCCGACGCGATCTCGCTCGACGCCACCCTGCTCGACGACGCTTCCAGCGCGTTCCTCGACGAGATCGGCGAGGCCTGGGACGACGGGACCACTTTTCTGCTGGGGTTGGTGCCGAGCGTGGCTCCCGCGACCCGGCCGGAGTTGAAAGAACTGGCACGCCCGGCATTTGATCTGGTCGACCGGCTGGGCTTCGCGCGTACGACGCTTGCCGAACGTGCTGTGCCCACTCCCACCTGCGGGCTCGCCGGCGCCTCGAACGAATGGGTGCGGCGGGCCCTGTCGCTGGCCGGAGATTTGGGCAAAGCGTTCGTCGAGCCCGTCGAGGGCTGGTAGTAGTCGGACATGCGATTGTTCCGCCGACGGCCCCGAGTGACCCGTGGTAGTGGCGAGGCCGGAACCGATCCCGAGCTCGGACCCGCGCCCGACCCGCGCACCCCGTGGCCGAAGAGCCCCGTGCCGACCGACCCGGAAGCGGCCGCGGTCGAGTTCTGGCGGTACTGGCAGGACGTGTTGCCCGACCTGAGCGCCGCGCTGGGCGAGGGCAACCTGAGAGCGGCCGAGTCGTTGCTGTGCGACGCCGTGGCACGGGTGCATCCGGAGCTGGAATTCTCCATCGACCGCGGACGGCGGGCCATCTACGCGCTCGTGGTCAGCGGCCGGGAGGACCCGAAACTGCGCCCCTACACCGACGCCTGGAAGGCCGCGGCGCCGCCCGACGACGCGATTTGGGAGTACCACGACTCCGTGCCCCCGGTGCCCGACCCCGCCGGGGTGGCGGTCAACCTGGGAGGGCACCGCCTCGAACTGGCGGACGTGCGGGTCGTGGCCCAGGTCGACGAGGCCGAGGGGGTGGTCGACGTGGCCGTGCATCACCCGGCTTTCGCCGAGCTGGAGGAGTCCGAGCGCACCGCGATGACGTTCCTGCCGCTGGAGGCCACGCTCGGCGAGCGCCTCGCGGGTGAACGCCTGCGCCGGGTGGAGACCGCGGTCGCGCGCCCGCAGAGCACCATCAGCCTCGGTGAACTTCGCGACCTCGTCCTCGGCCTGACCGGAAGTGTCGGTGAGCCTGACTAGGCTTTCCGGGTGTGAGCACTGAGGACCTGGCGCAGAGCGAGGAGCTGGTGGAGTCGGGAGCGGTCGCCGAGAGCGACCGGGAGGCCGCGCTCCACGCCGACGTCGAGGACATCAAGGACGTGCCCGCCGAGGTGCGGGAGCGGCACGCGGCACTGGCGGAGGAGATTCGCGGCCACCAGTTCCGGTACTACGTGCTGGACGCGCCCACGATCTCCGACGCCGAGTTCGACCGGATGCTGCGCGAGCTGGAGGAGCTCGAAGCGCGGCACCCCGCGCTCTCCTCACCCGATTCGCCCACCCAGCAGGTCGGTGGCACGTTCTCCACGGAGTTCAACGCCTACGACCACCTCGAACGCATGCTGAGCCTCGACAACGCGTTCGACCTCGACGAACTCAGGGCGTGGCTCGACAGGGTCGAGCGCGAGATCGGCGGCAGCACCGAGTACCTCTGCGAGCTCAAGGTGGACGGGCTCGCCGTCAACCTGCTGTACGAGAACGGCAAGCTCACCAGGGCCCTCACCCGAGGCGACGGCCGGACGGGGGAGGACGTCACGCTCAACGTCCGCACGCTGCAGGAGGTGCCCGAGCGGCTGCGCCCCAGCGACGAGTTCCCGATCCCGGAGCTGGTGGAGGTGCGCGGTGAGGTGTACTTCCGCGTCGAGGAGTTCGCCGAGCTCAACGCCAAGCTCGTGGAGATGGGGAAGCCGCCGTTCGCCAACCCGCGCAACGCCGCGGCCGGGTCGCTGCGGCAGAAGAATCCGAAGGTCACGCGCAGCAGGCCGCTGCGGCTCACCTGCCACGGTCTCGGCAAGCGGGTCGGGTTCGAGCCCGAACGCCAGTCGCAGGCCTACGACGCGCTCGCGGCGTGGGGGCTGCCCGTGTCGCCGTACAGCAAGGTGATCGATTCGCCGGAGGGGCTCGTCGAGCACATCCGGTACTGGGGGGAGCACCGGCACGACGCGACCTACGAGATCGACGGCGTGGTCGTCAAGGTCGACGACGTGTCGCTCCAGCGGCGGCTCGGCGCGACCTCGCGGGCGCCCCGGTGGGCCATCGCGTACAAGTATCCGCCGGAGGAGGCCCACACCACGCTGCTCGACATCCGCGTCAACGTCGGCCGTACCGGTCGGGTCACGCCGTACGCCGTCATGGAGCCGGTGAAGGTCGCCGGGTCCACGGTGTCGATGGCCACGTTGCACAACGCCGAGGAGGTCAAGCGCAAGGGGGTCCTCATCGGCGACCGTGTGGTGATCCGTAAGGCGGGCGACGTGATCCCCGAGGTGCTCGGCCCCATGGTCGACGCGCGCACCGGGGACGAACGCGAGTTCGTCATGCCCACCGAGTGCCCCGAGTGCGGCAGTCGGCTGCGGTACGAGAAGGAGGGCGACGTCGACATCCGTTGTCCCAACGCGCGGTCGTGTCCCGCGCAGTTGCGGGAACGGTTGTTCCACCTCGCCGGTCGGGGCGCGTTCGACATCGAGGTGCTCGGCTACGAGGCCGCGGGCGCGTTGTTGCGGGCCGGGGTGATCAAGGACGAGGGCGACGTCTTCGACCTCGACGAGGAGAAGCTGTCGCGGGTCGAGCTGTTCGTCACCAAGGCGGGCACCTTGTCCGCCAACGGCAGGAGACTGCTCGACAACCTCGACGCGGCCAAGGACCGTCCGCTGTGGAAGGTCCTGGTGGCATTGTCCATTCGACACGTCGGCCCCACCGCGGCCCAGGCGCTCGCGCGGGAGTTCGGGTCGGTGGACGCCATCGACGCGGCCGACGAGGAACGTCTCGCCGAGGTGGACGGCGTCGGCCCCACCATCGCGCGGGCCGTGCGGGAATGGTTCGCTGTCGACTGGCATCGCGAGATCGTGGAGAAGTGGCGCCGCGCGGGGGTGCGCATGGAGGCCGAACGCGACGCCTCCGTGCCCCGGAACCTCGAAGGTCTGTCCATCGTGGTCACCGGATCGCTGTCCGGGTTCTCGCGAGACGAGGCCAAGGAAGCCATCATGGAGCGCGGTGGCAAGGCCGCGGGCTCGGTGTCGAAGAAGACCGCGTTCGTCGTGGTGGGCGACGCGCCGGGGTCGAAGTACGACAAGGCGATCCAGCTCAAGGTGCCGGTTTTGGACGAGGACGGTTTCCGGGTCCTGCTGGAGCGTGGCCCGGAGGCCGCCGCCGAGGTGGCGGAGGTCGTCGAGGCGACGGAGTGACGTGGTCGTCCGGGCCCGCGACCGCGGGCCCCGCCCTTTGCCGTTCGCGTCCCAACGGTTCCCGAGGAGGCGAGTAGGCCCGTGAGCGACATCATCGTGCGTTCGGCTCGTCCGGAGGAGTTCTCCGCCGTGGGGGAGTTGACCGTCGAGGCGTACCGCGTCAGCGGCTATCTCGATCACGACGAGGGCCCGGCGTACGCGAGGTCGTTACGAGACGCGGCCCGCCGCGCGGAGCACGGCCACCTGCTCGTGGCCGTCAACGGCGGTGACGAGTTGCTGGGGACGGCCACGGTGATCGAGCCGGGGTCCCCGCTCGCGGAGCTGTGCGGGGAGACGGAGGCGGAGCTGCGCATGGTCGCGGTCTCCCCGCGAGCACGGCGCCGCGGGGTGGGGGAGACGTTGACACGGGCGGCCCTGGAGCTGGCGGCCGAGCGCGGCGCGAAGCGCATGGTGCTGAGCAGTGCCCGGATGATGACCGCGGCGCACCGGTTGTACGAGCGCCTCGGCTTCGACCGCGTTCCCTCGCGCGACTGGTACACCGACGGCGGGTTGCACCTGCTGGCGTTCACCAAGGACCTCTGAGACCGCCCGCGCTCGGGGTCAGCCACGGGTGTCGCGACGGAGCAGGACGAGCACGACGAGTCCGATGGTCGTCACGCCGAGCGCCGCCAGCGCCGTCCCGCCGACCCCCAGGAGGTCGACCACCCGGTCGAGGGCGCGGCGGGTTCGGGACTCCGGGTTCGCCAGGACCACGGCGGCGAAGCCCACGGCGAGGAGGGTGACCGCCGTCAGGACCCAACGGCCGCGGCGGCCGTCCAGCCCCGTCCGGTGCACGATGACCTTGCCCGCACGCAGGATGCGGCGTACCCGCAGGATGCGGAACGCGCCGAGGGCGAGCAACAGCCGCAACACCTGGGCGGGACCGACGAGAAACACCACGGCGGGCACGGTGAGCCCCACGACGACAAGATGTGCCCGATAGCGTCGTAGGTAGGCG
The DNA here is from genome assembly GCF_000243395.2 of Saccharomonospora glauca K62. Classification (NCBI taxonomy): domain Bacteria; kingdom Bacillati; phylum Actinomycetota; class Actinomycetes; order Pseudonocardiales; family Pseudonocardiaceae; genus Saccharomonospora; species Saccharomonospora glauca. Next base: position 940,221 of record NZ_CM001484.1, read on the forward strand.
TGCAGGCTGCCGCTGGCCCACAACAGCGCGACCGACTCGCCCATGAGCACGGCCAGGGACAGCCAGTTGAGTACGGTGCCGATCACGCCGGGCGTGCCGGGCGTGGTGGCGAGGAAGACCGCCGGAACCGACACGACCGCCGCGGACAGGACAGGTACCGCGAGCCGCTGTTGTACCCGCTGCGTCCGGTGGTCGTGGGGATCGATTTCCGGCATATCGTGCGCAAGGGTACGTGTTCGCCCGCGCTTCGGGTCGTCGAAGCCCGGACGGCACCCGCGCACGGAGCGCGGATGCGGCTCAGTTGTCCAGGACCACCGCCACGATCCCGGCGAGGTGGGCCAGGCGTGCTACTTCGGCGGCGCGGAACATCGGGCCTCCGGGCCGGCCCACGAGGAGCGCGCGGTCGGGCTTGCCCACGGGGGTGGCGGCGAGTTCGGTGCCGAGCTCGCGCCACATCTCCGGCACCCACGACGCCTCGGCGTCGAGTACGGAGGCGCGTTCGAGTGGCAGCCACGGAAGCTCACCCAACGGGGCCTCCGGGGCCGCCGTCGAGGATGCCAGCCGGGTGATGTCGCCGTCGTCGTACTGCACCACGAGCGACCACCCGGCGCGCACGATTCGCGGCACACCGTCGGCGAGCAGCTCCAGCCCCGAGGCGGGGTGGGCCGCGATCTCCTCGACGAGTTCCAGTTCCCGGTGGGTGTCGAGCACCCCCGCGTACGGCCGCACCGCGTCGACCTCGACTCCCTCGACGCTCTCGGCCGCGGTGATCAGCGTGTCGGGCAGCCGTCCCGACGGCAGTTCGACCACGAGGTCGTCGACCGCGACACCGTTTCCGCGTTCGACGACGTCGACACTGAGGATGTCGGCGCCCGCCAGCCCCAGGGCGCTCGCCACGGCGCCGAGGACTCCGGGGCTGTCCGGGAGTTGCACCCGGATCAGGAAGGACAACGTGGACCCCTTTCCTCGGCCAGTGTTCTCACCTCGTCCACTGCTCGTGTTCGCCGACCGATGATTGTGGCAGTTCCGACCCACTCATGGGTAGTCGCCGTGGGCCCGGACCCGAGACGACCGATCGGGGCCACACGCCATAGACTGCCCTGGGTAACACCCGAAATCGACAACCAGAGACAACACTCGCGTCGTCGAGAAACGAGAACATTCCGGGAGTCGCCCGCGTGTCGAACATTTCCCGCGACGAGGTCGCGCATTTGGCCAAACTGGCGAGGATGGCCGTCACCGAGGAGGAACTGGACGTCTTCGCGGGCCAGCTCGACCAGATCCTGGACGCGGTGGCGAAGGTGGCCGAAGTCGCCTCCGACGACATTCCGCCCATGTCGCATGCCGTGCCGTTGACGAACACCTTCCGTGAGGACGAGGTCCGGCCGGGGCTGAGCCAGCAGGAGGCGCTGGCGGCCGCACCGGCGGCGGAGGACGGAAGGTTCCGGGTGCCGCGCATTCTTGGGGAAGAGCAGTGACCGATCTGACGAGGCTGTCCGCCGCCGAACTGGCGGAGAAGATCCACTCCCGTGAGGTGTCCTCCGAGGAGGTGACTCGGGCCCACCTGGACCGGATCTCCGAGGTGGACTCCGAGATCCACGCGTTCCTCCACGTCGACGCCGACGGCGCCCTGGCGGCCGCGCGGGCGGTCGACGAGACGATCGCCGCCGGTGAGCCCGCGTCGCCGATCGCGGGTGTGCCGTTGGCGCTGAAGGACGTGTTCACGACGCGCGGCATGCCCACGACGTGCGGTTCGCGGACGCTGGAGAACTGGGTCCCGCCGTACGACGCCACGGTGACCCGCAAGCTGCGCGAGGCGGGCGTGCCGATTCTCGGCAAGACCAACATGGACGAGTTCGCGATGGGCTCGTCGACGGAGAACTCGGCGTTCGGTCCCACCCGCAACCCGTGGGACCGCGAGCGGGTGCCCGGCGGGTCGGGCGGCGGCTCGTCGGCCTCCCTCGCCGCGTTCGAGGCGCCGTTGGCCATCGGGACCGACACGGGCGGGTCGATCCGTCAGCCCGCGGCCGTCACGGGCACCGTCGGTGTCAAGCCGACCTACGGCGGGGTCTCGCGCTACGGGCTCGTGGCGTTCTCGTCGTCGCTCGACCAGGGCGGCCCGTGCGCGCGGACGGTGTTGGACGCCGCCCTGCTGCACGAGGTCATCGCGGGCCACGACCCGCTCGACTCCACGTCGATCGACGCGCCGGTGCCGCCCGTAGTGAAGGCCGCCCGTGAGGGCGCGAGCGGCGACCTCACCGGGGTGAGGATCGGTGTGGTGCGGGAGCTGTCCGGCGAGGGCTACCAGCCCGGCGTGCTGGCGTCCTTCGACGCCGCCGTGGCGCAGTTGCGTGAGCTGGGCGCGGAGATCGTCGAGGTGTCCTGCCCGCACTTCACGTACGGCCTGTCGGCGTACTACCTGATCGCGCCGAGCGAGTGTTCGTCCAACCTGGCCCGGTTCGACGCCATGCGTTACGGGCTGCGGGTGTCCGACGACGGCGAGCACAGCGCCGAGGAGGTCATGTCCGCCTCGCGGGAGGCCGGTTTCGGTCCCGAGGTGAAGCGCCGCATCATGCTCGGCACCTACGCGCTGTCGTCGGGTTACTACGACGCCTACTACGGCTCCGCGCAGAAGGTCCGCACCTTGATCGCGCGTGACTTCACCGCCGCGTTCGAGAAGGTGGACGTGCTCGTGTCGCCGACGACGCCCACCACGGCGTTCCGCCTCGGCGAGCGCGTGGACGACCCGCTGGCGATGTACTTGGCGGACCTTGCCACGATCCCGGCGAACCTCGCGGGCAACGCGGCGATGAGCGTGCCGAGCGGGCTCTCCGACGACGACGGTCTGCCCGTCGGGTTGCAGATCATGGCGCCGGCCCTGGCCGACGATCGGCTCTACCGCGTCGGCGCGGCCTACGAGGCCGCCCGTGGCCCGGTGCTGGACAAGATGCCTGAGCTGAAGGGAGCGCCGACGACGTGACTGCGGTTGCCGACGTGATGGATTACGCCGAGGTCGTCGAGTCCTACGACCCGGTGCTCGGGCTCGAGGTGCACGTCGAGCTCAACACGAAGACCAAGATGTTCTGCGGCTGCCCGAACCAGTTCGGTGGGGAGCCGAACACGCACGTGTGCCCCACGTGCCTCGGGCTGCCCGGTGCGCTGCCGGTGGTCAACGGCAAGGCGGTGGAGTCGGCCATCCGCATCGGCCTGGCGCTGAACTGCGAGATCGCGGAGTGGTGTCGGTTCGCCCGGAAGAACTACTTCTATCCGGACATGCCGAAGAACTTCCAGACGTCGCAGTACGACGAGCCGATCGCCTTCAACGGCTACCTCGACGTGGTGCTCGACGACGGCGAGGTGGTGCGCGTGGGCATCGAGCGCGCACACATGGAGGAGGACACCGGCAAGTCGCTGCACGTCGGTGGCTCGACGGGCCGCATCCACGGCGCGGAGCACTCGCTGCTCGACTACAACCGTGCGGGTGTGCCGCTGATCGAGATCGTCACGAAGCCCATCGTGGGCATGGGGGCGCGGGCGCCGGAGGTGGCGCGGGCGTACGTGACCGCGTTGCGGGACCTGCTGCGGGCCATGGACGTGTCCGACGTGCGCATGGACCAGGGCTCCCTGCGGTGCGACGCCAACGTGTCGCTGATGCCGAAGGGCGCCACCGAGTTCGGGACGCGCACCGAGACGAAGAACGTGAACTCGCTGCGCAGCGTGGAGCGCGCGGTGCGGTACGAGATGACGCGGCAGGCGGCGGTCCTGGCCTCGGGCGGCAGTGTCACGCAGGAGACCCGCCACTTCCAGGAGGCCGACGGCACGACGTCGCCGGGCCGGGTGAAGGAGACCGCGGAGGACTACCGCTACTTCCCGGAGCCCGACCTGGTGCCGATCGCGCCCTCGCGCGAGTGGGTCGAGGAGCTGCGGAAGACCCTGCCGGAGCTGCCGTGGGAGCGCCGCAAGCGCATCAAGGAGGAGTGGAACCTCACCGACGAGGAACTGCGTGACCTCATCAACACGGGCGCCGAGCAGCTGGTCGCCGCCACGGTGGAGGCCGGTGCGAAGCCGAACGAGGCGCGGAGCTGGTGGGTGCAGTACCTGACCCAGCAGGCGAACACGCGGGAGGTGGAGCTGGCCGAGCTGCCGATCACGCCCGCGCAGGTGGCTCGCGTGATCGAGCTCGTCAACTCCGGCGAGCTGACCAACAAGCTCGCGCGCGAGGTCGTGCAGGGCGTGCTGGCCGGCGAGGGAGAGCCCGACGAGGTCGTGGAGAAGCGGGGCCTCAAGGTCGTCTCCGACGACTCGGCGCTGATCGCCGCGGTCGACGAGGCGCTCGCCGCGCAGCCGGACGTGGCCGACAAGATCCGGGGCGGCAAGGTGCAGGCCGCGGGGGCCATCGTCGGTGCGGTGATGAAGGCGACGAAGGGCCAGGCCGACGCCAAGCGCGTTCGCGAGCTGGTGTTGGAGAGGGTCGGCGCCTGACCGTGTCGAAGCGCGGCCGACGGGAGCCGGGCTGGTCGATCGCTCGGATTTCGTGGCGCGAGTGGCTCGGCCTCGCGGCCGGGCTGCTCGCCCTCGGGTCGTTGTTCCTGCCGTGGACCCAACTGAGTTCCGCGCATCCCGAGGTGAGTGCCGCACTGGCGGAACTGCCGGACGCGGACATCCACCGCTCGGTGTGGCGGACGACGTTCCTCGCTTGGCTGGCGCCGCTGCTGGTGGCCCTCGCGGGGGGCTGCGTGGTGGTGCTCGGGCAGCGGCCCGCGTTGCGGGTGGCGGGCCTGCCGCACGTGTGGGTGGTGGCCGCCTCGGTGGCTGCGTGCGCGACGGCCCTGACGTGGGCGTTCATCGACTGGGAGTTCGGCGAGGAACAGTACGCCTTCCTGGCCGAGAGCGGGGTGGCCGTGCAAGCCGCTCCGGGGCGGTACCTCGCCGCCGTGGCGGTGCTGGTGTCGCTCGTGGCGGCCGTGCTGGACGTCCGCGCGGGGGTCAGTCGCGACCGGAACCGGAGGAAGGCTGCCGCACGATGACGACCACGCGGTCGTCGCTGGAGATCGGTTCGCCGCCGTCCTTGTTGACCGTGCCCGCGACGGCGACGTCGCCCGTCACCTGGGCGAGGCTGCCGAGCCGCCCGTAGGTGACGCCGTCCTCCCCGTCCAGCGTGACCTGCGGTTCGCCGCCGATCGAGCCGTCCTCCGTCAACGGCAGGTTCTGCATGTTGCCCGACTCCTCGGTGGAGACGGCGAGCATGTCGGTCCAGTCGGCGCACCCGCTGACGCCGGGCTTGTCCTTCCAGGTCCAGGCGGGCACGGAGAGATCCTCACCCGCCTCGATCCGGTACACCGCGTCGTGTTCGTCGGCCTGGTCGGTGCCCCACAGGCGGGAGCCGTCGGCGGTGCCGCACAGGCCTCCGGGAGCGTGCAGTCCGCTCGCGTAGACGGCGGAGTCGGCTTTCGGATTGCCCTTCGCGGGTCCCCCCGCGGGGTCGATGCGCAGCACTTTCCCGGCCAGTGAGGCGGGATCGGCGGCTGCCGTCGCCTTCCCCGCGTCGCCGGTGGCCACCAGCAGCGCCCCGTCGGGTCCGGAAAGCAGCGCACCCCGGTTGTTGGTCGCCCCCTTCGGGATGCCGGTGAGGACGGGCTTGGGGTCCCGTCCCTGCGCGAAACGCACCACCCGGTTGTCCTCCGACGTGGTGATGTAGGCGAAGACGAGACCGTCCTCGGCGTACGTGGGGGAGAGCGCGAGCCCGGTCAGACCGCCGTCGCCGGTGGCCTCCACGTCCAGCTTCGCGACCTCGCGTGGCTCACCGTCGGTACCGACGAGGAACACCCGGCCACTGCGTCGCTCGCCCGCGAGGACGGTCACGGCGGACCCGTCGGACGGCAACGGTGCCACGGCCGACACCGTGTCCAGGCAGGTGGCGATGACGGCCTTGTCGTAGTCGGTGCACCCTTCGGGCGGAGGGACGGGGGTCTCCGACGTCGACGGCCCTCTGGGAGTGGGGGCCTCGTCGACCTCGGGAAGTTCCGGTTGCGGTGCCGCCTCCGCCGTGAGTTCCGGGGCGTCGTGCCAGTCGGTGGCGGCGGTCGAGTCGTCGAACCGTGCGCAACCGGCGGGTAGTGCGGCCACAGCGGCCAGGACCGCTATCGGCCATGAGCGTCTCGGACCCCTGCGCACAATGGCCCAGCCTAGGCGGGGCGAGGTGAACTTCGGGTAAGTGGGGCGCGGCGCATCGGCCACGATGGGGGAGTGACCATCACCGTTCTCGTTCCCCACGACGACGGCGTGACCGCGCTGTCGGAGGTGCCGGGTGTGCGGGCCGTGCGCTACGACGTCGACTCCCTCGCCGAGGGGGTGCCCGCAGAGGCCGCCGAGGCCGAAGTGCTCGTCCCCGGTGCCAAGCCCGCCGCGTTGCTGCCGTTGCTCGACGCCATGCCGAGGCTGCGATTGATCCAACTGCTCTCGGCCGGCGCCGAGGACTGGATCGACCGGGTGCCCGACGGCGTGCTGCTGTCCACCTGCCGGGGTGCCCACGGAGGGAGTACCGCCGAGTGGGTCCTGGCCGTCCTGCTTTCCCTCTATCGGGGGCTTCCGGAGTTCGCGCGGGCCCAGCGGGAGCGGACGTGGAGCCCGAGCACCTCCCGCACCTTGCAGGGCAGCAGGGTCCTCGTGGTGGGGGCCGGTGACGTCGGCCGGGAGGTACGGCGCAGGCTCGTTCCGTTCGACGCGTGGGTCACGATGGTGGGCTTCACGCCCCGCGAGGGCGTCCACGGGGCCGAGGAACTGCCGGAGCTGTTGCCCGACGCCGACGTGGTGGTGCTGGTGACGCCGCTGACGTCACGGACGCGGGGGATGGTGGACGCCGCGTTCCTCGCCGCCATGTCCGACGGTGCGGTGCTCGTCAACGCCTCCCGAGGCCCGGTCGTGGACACCGACGCGCTCCTGGCCGAACTCACCGCGGGCCGATTGAGCGCGGCCCTGGACGTCACAGATCCGGAACCGCTGCCTCCCGACCACCCGTTGTGGACCGCGCCGAACGTGCTCATCACCCCGCACGTCGGTGGAGCCGTTCGTGACGCGCGGCGTCGCTCGTACCGGGTGGCGGCCGCCGAGATCGAGCGCTACGTGCGCGGGGAGCTGCCCAACAACCTGGTGCAGGGCGAGTACTGACCTCGGCCCGGTGACGACCGGAGGCGGTCTCCTCCGGTGCGGACGTCGGTGTCGTAGGGCGTCGTCGTGACGTCAGTGGCCGCCCACCGACGTCACGACGACCCAGTGCTCGTACTCCTCTTCGGACACCGAGACGATCGGGCTGCCCGTCGGTGAGGCGGAGACGAACTCGAACGTCGTCGTGTGCTCCCGGAGGACGGGGAGGAAGCCCCCGTGCTCGGGCGGGCGGGCGAGAAGCCACGGCAGGGTTGAGGCGCCGGGGCCGGTGAGGCAGATCAGGCACGCGCCGTCGTCGTCGAACAGGCCGACGTCGCGGCCCGTGTCCCGCCACGCCTGCTCGGTCCGTTCCGACACGTCGTCGGCCTCGGAGTCGATGCGGACCGCGGGAGCCACGCCCCCCGAGGCCGCGGCCTTGATCGCCGCCAGCGGCGTGACGCCGGAGGCCTCCTCGATCTCCCCGAACACCGTGAATCCCGCCGCCCGAAGGATCGCGATCCGGCCGGCCGGGGTCACCTTGCCCGCCATGCTGTCGTCCCCCTGTTCGCTCAGGACGGCGGTGCGACGCCGTGGAACACGTGGTGGCTTACGTCGCCGGAGGCAGAGGCGGCACCAGTGCCGTGCGTCCCCCGGTGACATCGGTGAGATCTCCGATGTGACGTGCTCACGTGGGCTCGGTTGCCGAAAAGGGCAACATCGTGGCCGGGCGTTACTCTACGCTGCCCGCCCATGACGATTCACGACAACGACGGATTCGACGCCCCGACGACCGCGTTTCCGACCGCCGCTTTCGACAGCAGCGGCTTCACGACGTCGGAGGCGCTCGTGGACGACTCCGAGCCCGCACGCCCCGTCGAGTCGATGCACGGAGGAGTCGACTTCGGGCTCTTCGTCGTCCGGCTCGCGGTCGGCGGACTCGTGATCGCCCACGGATTGCAGAAGCTGGGCCTGCTCGGGGGCCCCGGCATCGACGGCTTCGCGCAGGCACTCACGGCGATGGGGTTCAGCGACCAGACGACGCTGCTCGCGTGGGTCACCGCACTGGCGGAAGTGGGGGGTGGCGCGTTGCTGGTGCTGGGACTGTTCACGCCGTTCGGCGCGGCGGCAGTGCTCGGCGTGCTCGCCAACGCCGTCTACGTCAAGTTCGAAAACGGGTTCTTCGCAGCGACGGGTGGGTTCGAGTTCGACCTGTTGATCGCGCTGATCGCGTTCGCGTTGCTCTTCACCGGTGCGGGCCGCGTGTCGATCGACAAGAACACCCCGTGGCGGCGCAAGCCGTGGCCGCTCGGGCTGGTCTCGCTGGTGATCGCCGCCGGGCTGACGACGGCCGTCGTCGTGCTGTTCCGGTGAGGGCGTGGGGGCGAGCGGCGAACCGCATCGCCCCCACGCCGTCGATCACTTGTCGGGGTCGCGCACCGCTCCGGTGTCGGCCGAGGTGGCCATCCGCGCGTAGGCGCGCAACGCGGCGGGGACGGGCCGGTCGCGGTCGACGGGTTGCCACGGTCGTTCCGAGGCCTCCATCTTGGCTCGGCGTTCGGCGAGCACGTCGGCGTCGACGAGCAGTTCGAGCTTGCGCTCGTGGATGTCGATGAGGATCTGGTCGCCGTTCTCGACGAGGCCGATGGTGCCGCCCGCGGCAGCCTCGGGGGAGATGTGGCCCACGGAGATGCCCGAGGTGCCGCCCGAGAATCGGCCGTCGGTGATGAGCGCGCACACCTTGCCGAGTCCGGCTCCCTTGAGGAACGCCGTCGGGTGCAGCATCTCCTGCATCCCCGGCCCACCCGCGGGGCCCTCGTAGCGGACGACGATGACCTCGCCCGGCTGTACTTCCTTGTTCAGGATCGCCGAGACGGCCTGCTCCTGACTCTCCACGACGCGGGCGGGTCCCTGGAAGCGCCACAGTTCCTCGTCGACACCGGCCGACTTGATCACGGCGCCGTTCTCGGCGAGGTTCCCGCGCAGCACGGTGAGGCCACCGCTGGCGGTGTAGGCGTGCGCGACGTCCCGGATGCAGCCCTTCTCGGCGTCGGTGTCGAGTGAGGACCACCGGTTCGACGTCGAGAACGCCTCCGTGGTGCGCACTCCACCCGGCGCGGCGTGGAACAACTCCAGCGCGCGTTCGGACGGCGACTTGCCTCGGATGTCCCACGTGGACAGCCACTCCTCCAGGGAGGAGGAGTGCACGGCGTGTACGTCGGTGTTGAGGAACCCACCCCGGTGCAACTCGCCGAGGATGGCGGGAATGCCGCCCGCCCGGTGCACGTCCTCCATGTGGTAGTCGGAGTTCGGTGACACTTTGGACAGGCAGGGGACCTCGCGACCGATCCGGTCGATGTCGTCGAGGGTGAAGTCGATCTCGCCTTCCCGCGCGGCGGCGAGGATGTGCAGGACGGTGTTGGTGGAGCCACCCATCGCCATGTCGAGCGCCATCGCGTTCTCGAAAGCCTGCTTGGTGGCGATGGAGCGGGGCAGCACGGAGTCGTCGTCCTCGCCGTACCACCGCTTGGCGAGCTCCACGACGGTTCGGCCCGCCTCGACGAACAGTTCCCGGCGCGCCGCGTGAGTGGCCAGAGTGGACCCGTTGCCCGGCAGGGAGAGGCCCAGCGCCTCGGTGAGGCAGTTCATCGAGTTGGCGGTGAACATGCCCGAACACGAGCCGCACGTCGGGCAGGCCGACTGTTCGACGAGCGACAGTCCTTTGTCGTCGACGGACGAGTTGGCCGAGGCCGAGATCGCGGTGATGAGGTCGGTGGGAGCGTGGGCGACGCCGTCGACCACCACCGCCTTGCCGGCCTCCATCGGGCCACCGGAGACGAAGACCGTGGGGATGTTGAGCCGCATGGCGGCGTTGAGCATCCCCGGCGTGATCTTGTCGCAGTTCGAGATGCATACCAACGCGTCGGCCCGGTGCGCGTTGACCATGTACTCGACCGAGTCGGCGATGATCTCGCGGGAGGGCAGCGAGTAGAGCATGCCGCTGTGTCCCATGGCGATGCCGTCGTCCACCGCGATGGTGTGGAACTCGCGGGGGACGCCCCCGGCCTCGCGCACCGCCTCGGCGACGACCTCACCGAGATCCTTGAGGTGTACGTGCCCCGGCACGAACTGGGTGTAGGAGTTGGCGATCGCGACGATGGGCTTGCCGAAGTCGCTGTCGGTCATGCCGGTCGCGCGCCACAGGGAGCGGGCTCCCGCGGCGTTGCGGCCGTGGGTCGTGGTTCGGGAACGCAGAGCAGGCATGGGCAAACTGTACGCCCGGCTCGGACGCCCGAAACCGCCGGTCGCTGCTCGTCACCGGCCTTCGGTGTCGTCGGAGCGTTCGGTCGTCGCCTCCGCGTCGGACCGGTTCCCGGCCTCTCGGCCGGCCTGCCCGTCCGTCTTCGGCTCGGCGGAATCCGTTTCCTCGGCAGAGTCGAGGACGCCCGAGGGATCGGGCACCCGGCCCTCGCTGACCAGCGACAGCACGGGCAGGTGCCGGGTGCGCACGGAGGGCAACGGCACGGTGGTGTCGTCGGTGAGCACCGCGACCACCGTGGACTTCGGGGTGATGGTGAAGCCCTTGATCGCGTCCCACGGCACGTCGCGGGTGCCGAGCAGGGTACGCACGGTGAGGCCCTCGCGCGTGGCCGTCGTGCGGGTCCTGACGATCCACACCGCCAGCACGATGGGCACGAGCAGCAGCACCAGCAGGTACGGCAGTGCGGCCGCGAACGGGAACATGCACATGAACAGCATCAGCACGCCGATCAGCGCGGTTCCCGGAACTCGGAACACCGCCCTGTGCCCGCGTTCGCGGGTGTCGGTGTCGGTACCGGTGTCGGCGTTGTCGTCGCGTCGTGTCGCTGTCATGGTCGTGTCCTGCTCTCCATCCGCCACTCCACGATGGTGCACCGCAGGTCGGAGGCCGGGCCACTCGGGGGCTTCCGATTGTTGAAGGGTCCAGTATCCGGGATCACTGTCCCGCAGAGTTGACACTTCTCGCCGTGGACCATTAACGTCATCAGCGTGACACCGCAGATTGTTCTCGTACTTCCCCAGCGCGTCGACGCGTAGGGGATTCTCTGCGTCGACGCGCGGCCCTCGTGCGACCACACCTGGTCGGCGGGGGTTTTTTGTTGCGCTGACGACGTGGACGTGACCTCCCCGCCCGCGAAGACGACCGAAAAGCCCTGACCAGACAACCGGACGAACCCACGAGGCGAGAACCGATGACCAGCGCCACCTCGCGATCGGACACGACCGCCGGGTCGACCCCGAACCCGGCGTCACCCGCCAACTCTGGCCCCCGCCCCAAACCGGCCCCACCCGCAGGAACACCCGTTCGGGTGACGGGCGCGCAGTCTCTAGTCAGGTCACTCGAGGCCGTCGGAGTAGAGGTGGTCTTCGGCATTCCGGGTGGCACGATCCTTCCGGCGTACGACCCGCTCCTCGACTCCGCCAAGGTCCGGCACATCCTCGTGCGGCACGAGCAGGGCGCGGGACACGCGGCGACCGGATACGCGCAGGCCACCGGAAAGGTGGGCGTGTGCATGGCGACGTCCGGCCCCGGAGCGACCAACCTGGTGACGCCGCTTGCGGACGCCTACATGGACTCGGTGCCGGTGGTGGCCATCACCGGGCAGCAGACCCGGACGCTGATCGGCTCGGACGCGTTCCAGGAAGCCGACATCTGCGGCATCACCATGCCCATCACCAAGCACAACTTCCTCGTCACCGAGCCCGCCGACATCCCGAGGGTGATCGCCGAGGCGTTCCATCTGGCGGGCACCGGCCGTCCCGGTCCCGTGCTGGTGGACATCCCCAAGGACGTGCTGCAGGAGACGACGTCGTTCGTGTGGCCGCCCGAGATGCGCCTGCCGGGATACCGGCCCACCCTGCGCCCGCACGGCAAGCAGGTCAGGGAAGCGGCCCGTCTCATCACGCGGGCGAAGCGACCCGTGTTCTACGTCGGTGGCGGGGTGATCAAGGCCGGTGCGTCCGAGCAGTTGCGGGAGCTGGCCGAGCTCACCGGGATCCCCGTGGTGACCACCTTGATGGCACGTGGCGCGTTCCCCGACTCCCACCCTCAGCACCTGGGGATGCCGGGCATGCACGGCTCGGTGGCGGCGGTCGCGGCGATGCAGCGCGCGGACCTGCTCGTGGCGCTGGGCGCGCGGTTCGACGACCGGGTGACGGGCAAGCTGGAGTCGTTCGCGCCCGACGCCACGGTGGTGCACGCCGACATCGACCCCGCGGAGATCTCCAAGAACCGCAAGGCCGACGTGCCGATCGTGGGTGACTGCGCCGAGATCATCACGGAGCTGATCGCGGCGGTGAAGAACGAGACGGCCGAGGCCGAACCGGCGGATCTGTCCGCGTGGTGGCTGCAGCTCAACTCGTGGCGGGACACGTTCCCCGCGGGCTACGAGTGGCCCTCCGACGGCACCCTCGCCCCGCAGTACGTCATCGAGCGCATCGGGAAACTCGTGGGACCCGACGCCATTTACGCGGCCGGGGTGGGACAGCACCAGATGTGGGCGGCCCAGTTCATCTCCTACGAGCATCCGCGGTCGTGGATCAACTCGGGGGGCCTCGGCACGATGGGCTTCGCCGTGCCCGCGGCGATGGGTGCCCAGTTCGGCAGGCCCGACAAGCAGGTGTGGGCCATCGACGGCGACGGCTGTTTCCAGATGACCAACCAGGAACTCGCCACCTGCGCCATCGAGGGCGCGCCCATCAAGGTGGCCGTCATCAACAACGGCAACCTCGGCATGGTGCGGCAGTGGCAGAACCTCTTCTACTCGGAGCGGTACTCGAACACCGACCTCGGTACGCACAAGCACCGCATCCCGGACTTCGCGCTGCTGGCCGAGGCGCTCGGCTGCGCGGGGCTGCGCTGTGAGAGCAAGGACGCCGTCGACGACACCATCCGCAGGGCCATGGAGATCAACGACCGTCCGGTCGTGATCGACTTCGTGGTGGGCAAGGACGCGCAGGTGTGGCCGATGGTGGCCGCGGGCACGAGCAATGACGAGATCATGGCGGCGCGAGGAATCCGGCCGCTGTTCGACGAGGACGAGGTGTCGCAGTGAGGTTTCCGCGTACCGAGGAAGGAAAGGAGCGGAAACGCTCATGAGCCACCACACTCTCAGTGTTCTGGTCGAGAACGTGCCCGGCGTGCTCGCCAGGGTCTCCGGCCTGTTCTCCCGCCGTGGTTTCAACATCGAATCCCTCGCCGTGGGACCCACGGAGAACCCCGAGGTCTCCCGGATGACGATCGTGGTCGCTGTCGATCAGCAGCCACTCGAACAGGTGACCAAGCAGCTCAACAAGCTCGTCAACGTCATCAAGATCGTGGAACTCAACCCTGCCCAGTCGGTGCAGCGGGAACTGCTGCTCGTGAAGGTCAGGGCCGATGCCACGGTGCGTAGCCAGGTGCTGGAGACCGTGCAGTTGTTCCGGGCGAAGGTCGTCGACGTTTCGCCGGAAGCGCTGACGATCGAGGCCACCGGCACCGCCGACAAGATCAACGCACTGCTGCGCATGCTGGAGCCCTACGGCGTGCGTGAGCTCGTGAAGTCGGGAATGGTCGCGGTGGGGCGGGGCGCCCGCTCGATCACGGCGACGGCGACCCGCTGACGCCCGCCCAACCGAAGTGAAAGGAAGTACCACCCCTCATGTCAGTTGAGATCTTCTACGACGCCGACGCCGACCTCGGAATCATCCAGGGCCGCAAGGTCGCCGTGATCGGATACGGCAGCCAGGGCCACGCGCACGCGCTCAGCCTGCGGGACTCCGGTGTCGACGTCCGCATCGGGCTTCCCGAGGGGTCGAAGTCGCGAGCCAAGGCCGAGGAGGAGGGGCTGCGGGTCCTCACGACGGCGGAGGCGGCCGCCGAGGCGGACCTGATCATGATCCTCACGCCCGACACGAAGCAGCGCGCGATCTACGAGCAGGACATCGCACCGAACCTCAAGGACGGCGATGCGCTGTTCTTCGGCCACGGCTTCAACATCCGCTACGGCCTCATCAAGCCGCCCGCCAATGTGGACGTCGCGATGGTGGCGCCCAAGGGGCCGGGCCACCTGGTGCGCAGGCAGTTCGTGGACGGCAAGGGCGTGCCGTGTCTCATCGCGGTGGAGCAGGACCCGAGCGGCAACGCGCAGGCGCTGGCGCTGTCGTACGCGGCGGCCATCGGAGGTGCCAGGGCGGGCGTCATCAAGACGACGTTCCGCGAGGAGACCGAGACCGACCTCTTCGGTGAGCAGGCCGTGCTGTGCGGTGGCGCCTCCGCGCTCGTGCAGGCCGGTTTCGACGTGCTGACCGAGGCCGGTTACGCGCCGGAGATCGCCTACTTCGAGGTGCTGCACGAGCTGAAGCTGATCGTCGACCTCATGTACGAGGGCGGGATCGCGCGCATGCGGTACTCGATCTCCGACACCGCGGAGTACGGCGACCTCACGCGCGGTCCACGGGTGATCACGCCCGAGGTCAAGGAGAACATGAAGGCGATCCTTCGGGAGATCCAGGACGGCACGTTCGCCAAGGAATGGGTCACCGAGGACGAGCAGGGTCGCCCGAACTTCGCCAAGCTCCAGGCGGCCGGCGCGAAGCACCCGATCGAGGAGACCGGTCGCAAGCTGCGCGGCCTGATGTCGTGGGTGGACCGGCCGATCACCGAGACGGCCTGATCCGTACGGACATCGGGTTCCCCGGGAAAGCGTCGCCGTTCTCGGGGAACCCGGTCCGTTCCTCGTGACCACGGATCGCCGGATGCCCTACCGTGCCCCCATGAAGAACGCTTCTTCCGTCGTCGACGACAAATCCGGCGTCCGTGACGAACTCGACCTCTCCTCCGCGCGGTGGCGGCGTCTTCCCGGAGACGCCGGGGACGCCGTGGAGTACGCCTTCATACCCCACACCGACGGCGTGACGTACATGGCCCTGCGTCAGGCCTTCGAGGGCAACGACACCGTGCTGGTTTTCACGCCGTCCGAATGGGACGCCTTCCTGCTCGGCGTCAGGGACGGCGAGTTCGACCGTCCGTAGCCGATTTTCGCACTGTTCGAGACGAACCGAACACCCCGGAGTATTCGCGGGTGACCGCATCCGGACCGCGTTTTTCTCCTCAAGACGCATTGCGGTGACGGGGTCGTCCGGGACTAGACTTCCTGCTTCGAGGGCACAGTGTCGTGGCCTGTCGGTAAGCGTCTGGGAACGGCCCCAAACCTCTGAGACGAAAGGCGCATCGTGAGCAATTCCAGCCAGCCCGTCGTTCTCCTCGCCGAGAAACTTGCCCCGTCCGCGGTCGAGGTATTCGGCGACGAGGTCGAGGTCCGGCACGTGGACGGCACCGACCGTCCCGCGCTGCTGCAGGCGGTGAAGGAGGCCGACGCGCTCCTGGTGCGATCCGCCACCAAGGTCGACAAGGAGGTTCTCTCCGCGGCCCCGAAGCTGAAGGTCGTCGCGCGAGCGGGAGTCGGTCTCGACAACGTCGACGTCCCCACCGCCACCGAGCGCGGGGTGCTGGTGGTCAACGCGCCGACGTCGAACATCGTCTCGGCGGCCGAGCACGCCATCGCCCTGCTGCTGGCCGTGGCCCGCCGGGTGCCCGCGGCCGACCAGAGCCTGCGGGGTGGGGAGTGGAAGCGCAGTGCCTACACGGGGGTGGAGCTGTCCGGCAAGACCATCGGTGTGGTGGGCTTCGGCAAGATCGGGCAGCTCGTGGCCGCGCGGCTCGCCGCGTTCGACACCAAGTTGCTCGCCTACGACCCCTACGTCTCGGCCGCGCGAGCGGCGCAGCTGGGTGTCGAGCTGGTGTCGTTGGACGAGTTGTTGGAGCGCTCCGACGCCATCACCATCCACCTGCCCAAGACCCCCGAGACCAAGGGACTCATCGACGCCGCCGCGCTGGCGAAGGTCAAGCCGGGCGTGCTGGTGGTGAACGCCGCTCGGGGCGGCCTGATCGACGAGAACGCGCTCGCGGAGGCCCTGCGCGAGGGACGTGTCGGTGGCGCGGGCATCGACGTGTTCGCCGAGGAGCCCACGACGTCGAGCCCGCTGTTCGAGCTGCCCAACGTCGTCGTCACCCCGCATCTGGGCGCCTCGACCCGCGAGGCGCAGGACCGGGCGGGCACCGACGTGGCCCGGTCGACGTTGCTGGCGCTGCGCGGTGACTTCGTGCCGGACGCCGTCAACGTCGCGAGCGGCAAGGTCAGCGAGGAGGTCCGGCCGTACCTGTCGCTCACCCAGAAGCTCGGCACCGTGCTCTCCGCGTTCAGCACCAAGCCTCCGGCGTCGGTGTCCGTGACGGCGGCCGGGGAACTCGCCAGCGAGGATGTGAGCGTGCTGCAACTGGCCGCGCTGCGCGGGGTCTTCGCCGGCGTGGTGGAGGACCAGGTGACGTTCGTGAACGCTCCCCGGCTCGCGGAGGAACTCGGCGTCCAGGTGAGCGTGTCCACCGAGCCCGAGAGCCAGAACTACCGCAGCCAGGTCACCGTGCGCGTCGTACACGGCGACGGCAGCTCGCACTCCGTCTCCGGTGCCGTGACGGGCAAGGACGAGGTCCCCAAGCTGATCGAGGTCAACGGCAGGCACTTCGACATCCGCGCCGAGGGCCACATGCTGCTGCTGGAGTACCCCGACCGGCCGGGCATCATGGGCCGGGTCGGCACCCTGCTCGGCGAGGCCGGCATCAACATCGAGGCCGCGCAGATCAGCCAGACCACCGACCGTTCCGACGCCGTGATGCTGCTGCGGGTCGACCGCGCCGTCGGCAGCCACATGCTCGAACCGATCGGTGCCACCGTCGATGCCCGGATGATCCGGGCGCTGAGCTTCGACTGATTCCCCGGACCCGAGAACCGGCTGCCGGTGGCCGATGAGGCCGGGCGGCCGGTTCTCGGACTATGAAAGGCCCGCGACGTGATCGTGAATCGGGGGACGAGTTCGCCGACTACGGGATGATGTGGACGAATCCCGTGGGGTTCGAGGACTCGGCGTGAATCGAGGCCGACCGGGACACTGTGTACGGCTTCGGTGAGAACGCGTCCGCGCGGATTAAGAACGGGGTCGTCGGGCCGAACTCGGCTCGGATTACTACGCCGCGGAGTGAGCCACGGGTTTTCGGTCGGGACGGTGCCGGGCGGGCGAAGCCGTGGGGCGCCGACCGGGCCCGAGGCCCGATGGAGTTCCACTATGGATCGGCACGGGAGTGGAAGGGTGGGGAACCACACCACTTTCGGGTGCCTTTTTCTCCGATTCCCATGACACGATTGAGTGACGAGTGTTTGTCCGGCTGCGGCGTATGGGTGGTCGTGCTTCGACCGATTGGCAACCAACGGTAACCTGCCGTCGCTGGAGTTCGATCGCGGATGGGCTTCCGGGGCGCCGGGTGCCTGACTGACGGAGGTGTGTGGATGCGGCTCGCTGTGATCCCCGGCGACGGGATCGGACCCGAGGTCGTGACCGAAGCGCTGAAGGTGCTTGCCGAGGTTGTCCCGAACGCTGAGATCACCAAGTACGACCTCGGCGCGTCCCGCTGGCACGCCACGGGGGAATTGCTGCCCGAATCGGTGCTGAACGAATTGCGCCAGCACGATGCCATTCTGCTCGGTGCCGTCGGTGATCCGAGCGTGCCGAGCGGCATCCTCGAACGCGGGTTGCTGTTGCGCCTGCGGTTCGAACTCGACCATCACGTCAACCTGCGGCCCGGCCGGCTCTATCCGGGCGTGCGCGGCCCGCTGGCCGACCCCGGTGAGATCGACCTGGTCGTGGTGCGGGAAGGCACCGAGGGTCCGTACGCGGGCAACGGCGGCCTGCTGCGCAAGGACACCGAGCAGGAGATCGCCACGGAGGTCAGCGTCAACACGGCCTTCGGCATCCGCAGGGTGGTGGCCGACGCCTTCGCTCGTGCCGAGCAGCGTCCCCGCAAGCACCTCACGCTCGTCCACAAGACGAACGTCCTCGAACACGCCGGTTCCCTGTGGTCGCGGATCGTCGAGGAGGAGTCGCTGGCGCACCCCGACGTCACCGTGGCGTACTCGCACGTGGACGCCGCGACGATCCACCTCGTCACCGACCCGAGCCGCTTCGACGTCATCGTGACCGACAACCTCTTCGGCGACATCATCACCGACCTCGTGGCCGCGGTCACCGGAGGTATCGGACTCGCCGCGAGCGGCAACCTCGACATCACGCGGCGTAACCCCAGCATGTTCGAGCCCGTGCACGGCAGCGCGCCCGACATCGCGGGCCAGAACCTCGCCGACCCCACCGCGGCTGTGCTGTCGGTGGCGTTGATGCTCGACCACCTGGGCGAGCGGGAGTCCGCGCGCCGTATCGAGGCGTCCGTGGCGTTCGACCTCGCGACTCGCGACCAGAACTCGCCCGGCAGCACCCAGGCCATCGGCGACCGCCTGGCCGCGCTCGTGTCCTCGAACACCCGCCAGGCGAGCTGACCGACCGAGACCGGGCCGTCGTTTCCGGGCCCGGTCTCGGGGTATCCCGCCGCCATGCGTGCTTGGTTGAGGAACCTGCTGGGACGCCGGGAACCCGCGTCGTCCAGTGCGCCGGAGGCCGACGTCGCCGACGACCCCGCGACGGCGCGGACGCGGGCCACGGGCGGCAGGCCGGGGGACGAGCGGGGTGCCAACGCCTCGTCCACCGGTCCCGGTCACAACGACACGTTCGTCGGCAGGATCGAGGGTGACGACCTCGGTTACGCGGGCGAGACGGGGGCCGAGCGGCGTAGCGAGAACTGACACCGTGGACGTTACGAGTCGCCTTCGGGACCCGTCGCCGTGCGGTAGTGGTAGCCGCAGAGTTCGGTGAAGCCGGCGCGCGCGTAGAGGCGCCGGGCCGTGACGTTGTCCCGCTCCACCTGGAGATAGAGGTGGTCGGCATGCCGCGCGGCGGCCCAGCGGGCCAGCGCGGCGACCACCGCACGCGCCGCGCCCTTGCCCCGAGCCTTCGGAAGCGTCGCGATCCCGAACAATCCCGCCCAACCCGTGTCGACGACGGCCCGGCCCACCGCCACCACCTCGCCGTCGCGCACCGCGCGGGCGAACCCGGTAGGTCGTCCCACCCGCTCCAGCAGCGCCCATTCGGCCCGGCGGTCACCGCCGTGCACGGCGTGCCAGGTGTCGAACCACGCTCGTGTCGGCTGCTCGTCCACCACCACCCACGGTGGAGGCGGGCCGAGGCGGCCGGCGACTCGCGCGGTGACGGCCGTCTGCAACGACATGGGACTCTGCTCGCGGTAACCGCGCTCGGCGAGCAGGGAGTCGAGTGAGTCGGGGCACGCCCCCGGAGTGATCTGGAACCGCGCGAGCGTGCCCCGGCGGGCGTAGAACGCCTCCGCCTCCGCGATCCGGGACGTCAGGTCAGAGGCATCCGCGTGGGGAAGTACCGACCGCACCCACCACGCCGCGTCGGCGGCGTCACGTAGCCACCAACCGTCCACGCACCGCACGGTCTCGGCGGGTACCGCGCGGGCCGTTCTCTCCTGCAGCAGGCGCGCCAGTTCGGGCAACGACGGACTCCTCACGAAATGGACTCACGGGCGTGTCGGAGGGTAGTTGTGGCAGGATGTCCGGCGTGACCACCTCTCGCGTGATCATTATCGGCAGGCGCGCCGGGTAGTGCTGAACCAGTCAGCACCCGGCGCGCGGACCTCTCGCATCCTCGGCGAGGGGTCTTTTTTGTTGGTCCGCTAACCCCTTTCGCAAGGAGATCCCGTGAGTCGCACGGAACCCGCAGGAACCCCGCTCGGTGACCGATTCCACCTGTACGACACGACATTGCGCGACGGAGCCCAGCGGGAGGGCATCTCGTACTCCATCACCGACAAGTTGGCCGTGGCGAGGCTGCTCGACGATCTCGGGGTCGGGTTCATCGAGGGAGGCTGGCCCGGCGCGCTGCCGAAGGACACCGAGTTCTTCGCCCGCGCCGCCGCGGGAGAGCTGGAGCTGCGGCACGCGGTGCTCGTCGCGTTCGGCTCCACACGGCGGGCGGGGGTCGCCGTGGCCGACGATCCGCAGGTGCGGGCGCTGCTCGACTCGCAGGCCCCGGTCGTGACGTTGGTGGCGAAGTCGGACGTCCGGCACATCGAGCGGGCGTTGCGTGTGGACGTCGACGAGGCGTGCGCGATGGTGAGCGACACGGTGTCGTTCCTCGTCGGCGAGGGCAGGCGGGTCTTCGTGGATGCCGAGCACTTCTTCGACGGCTACGCACACGACCCGGACACGGCACTGCGGGTACTCGACGCGGCGGGCACGGCGGGCGCCGACGTCGTGGTGCTGTGCGACACCAATGGTGGGCAGCTGCCCCTGGGCATCGCCGAGACCGTGCGGGAGGTGGCCGAACGCACCGGGTTGCGCCTGGGCGTCCACTGCCAGGACGACACGGCGTGCGCCGTGGCCAACACCGTCGCCGCCGTGCAGGCCGGGGTGACCCACGTGCAGTGCACGGCCAACGGGTACGGCGAGCGCGCGGGTAACGCCGACCTGTTCGCGGTGGTGGGGAACCTCGTGGCGAAACTCGGGATGCCGGTGCTGCCACCGTCGCGCATGGCGACGTTGACCCGCACCGCGCACGCGTTGGCCGAGCTGGCCAACATTGCGCCCGACACTCACCAGGCCTACGTCGGTGCTTCGGCGTTCGCGCACAAGGCCGGGCTGCACGCGAGCGCCATCAAGGTCGATCCGTTGCTGTACAACCACATCGACCCGGCGACGGTGGGCAACGACATGCGGGTCCTCGTGACCGAGATGGCGGGACGGGCGAGCCTGGAACTCAAGGGACGGCAGCTCGGCGTCGACTTCGCGGGAAAGCCGGAGGCGTTGGCGGGCGCGCTGAAGAAGGTGAAGGCCCTGGAGGCGGAGGGCTGGTCGTTCGAGGCCGCGGATGCGTCGCTGGAGTTGTTGTTGCGTTCCGAGGCCGATGACCTGCCGGTCGAGGCGCCGTTCCGGCTCGAGTCCTATCGGGTGGTGCTCGAACGCCGCATGGACGGCGACGTCGTGTCGGAGGCCACGGTCAAGGTGCACGTGGGTGGGGAGCGGGTCATCGCGACCGCCGAGGGCAACGGTCCCGTCCACGCGCTGGACGCCGCGTTGCGGCAGGCGTTGCGGGGGCACCTGCCCTGGTTGGACAGTGTGGAGCTGTCCGACTACAAGGTGCGCATCCTCGCGGGCAAGTCGGGCACGGACGCCACCACCCGTGTGCTGGTGGAGTCGAGCGACGGCGACCGGAGCTGGACCACCGTGGGCGTGCACCCGAACATCGTCGAGGCGAGCTGGCTGGCCCTGTGCGACGCGCTCGTGCACAAGTCTCTGGCGCTCTCCCGCTCCTGACCGGTGTGTCCGCAGGCTATGCACTCGTGTCCGCAGGTTATGTACGGGTGTTCGCAGCGCACGACGCGAACACCCGTACGCAGACTGCGGACACGCGTACCCAGCCTGCGGACACGGCTCGGTTAGGATGCTTTCGTGCGTTTGGCTCGGATCGCTCACTCTGAGGGCGTCGCGTTCGTCTCGATCGAGGCCGAAGGCGACAACGACGACGCGGCCCAGGTTCTGGAGATCGCGGACCACCCGTTCGGAAAGCCCAACTACACGGGCAGGCGGTGGCCGCTGGCGGACGTCCGGCTGTTGGCGCCCATCCTGCCGACGAAGGTCATCGCGGTGGGCCGCAACTACGTCAAGCATGCCGAGGAGTTCGGCAACGAGGTCCCGGCCGACCCGATGATCTTTTTGAAGCCGTCGACGAGCGTCATCGGCCCCAACGCGGCCATCAAGCTCCCGCCCGCCTCCTCGCGTGTCGACTTCGAGGGCGAGCTGGCCGTGGTCATCGGCAGGCCCATCAAGAACATCCCCGCCGAGGCGGCTCCCGCCGCGATCCTCGGCTACACGATCGCGAACGACGTCAGCGCGCGCGACCTCCAGGCCGCCGACGGCCAGTGGGGCAGGGCCAAGGGCTTCGACACGTTCTGCCCGCTCGGCCCGTGGATCTCCACGGACGTGGACCCCGCCGACCTGCGGCTTATCTCCGAGGTCGACGGCGTGGTGAAACAGGACGCCCGCACCTCGGAGATGGTGCACAAGGTGAACGACCTCGTGGCGTTCGTGTCGTCGGTGATGACTCTGCTGCCGGGCGACGTGATCCTCACCGGGACGCCCGAGGGCGTGGGGCCCATCGACGAGGGCCAGCAGGTGTCGATCACCGTGGAGGGCATCGGCACCCTCACCAACCCGGTTCAGGCCGCCTGACTCATCGCCGCGCGAACACGGGCGCTCGTTCGGGCCGCGGCCCGACGCCGATGACGAGGGCGGGCACGGTCGACAGCCACGGTGCCCGTCGCAGCAGCGTCGTGAACGATTTCGGCGGCCCCGAGCGCCTGCCCTCCACGGTCGGTGAGACGACCGCTCGGTGCAGTATCTGCTGCAGTCCCTGCACCACCACGGTGGGCAGGAGCCTCCGGTGTCGGACGGCCGCCAGGGTCCGCTCGTCGACACGGCCTCGGCGCAGCGGACCCGCCAGTAGGCGTGCGGCGCCAACGGCGTCCTGCACGGCGAGGTTGATGCCCACCCCGCCCACCGGCGACATCGCGTGTGCCGCGTCGCCGATGCACAGCAGTCCGTCGACGTGCCACCGCTTCAGGCGGTTCAGGCGGACGTCGAGGTGTTTGACCTGATCCATCGTGGTGAGTTCGTCGACGCGGTCGGCGAGTTCGGGCAGCAGCTCGGCGACGTCGCGCCGGAACGCCTCGATGCCGCGTCGGCGCAGGTCCGCGTCCGAACCTTTCTTGTTGATGTAGGCGATCTGGAAGTAGTCCCGCCTGGGGATCAAGACGCCGAACTTCGTGCCGTTCATGCGCGGTCGGAGCCGGTCGACTCCCTCGCCCGGCGCGCGGCTGAGGCGGAACCACCACACGTCCATGGGAACGGGCAGTTCCTTGGGCCGTAGCCCCGCCTGCTCGCGGGCCAGGGACCAGCGTCCGTCGCAGGCCACGGTGAGGTCGGCGAGCAGTGTGTGCGTGGTCCCGTCCTCGGTGCGGTAGCGCACGCCCGTCACCCGGCCCCGTTCCTTGACGAGTTCGGTGACCTCCGAGCGCATGCGTAGCGTGAAGGTGGGTTCCTCGGCCGCCGCGTCGGCGAGCAGGTTCAGAAAGTCCCACTGCGGGGTGATGGCGATGTACGGGTGGGGGTGTCCGAACTTGCCCAGGCGCTTGAGGTCACCGACGACGACCTGACCACCGTCGTCGGTGGGGAAGGCGACTTCGGTGATCTTCGTCTGTGGCAGGCGGGCGAACCGTTCGCCGAGTCCCAGATCGTCGAGGAGACGAATGGTGGAGGGGTGCACGGTGTCGCCCCGGAAGTCCCTCAGGAAGTCGGCGTGTTTCTCCAACACGGTCACGTCGATGCCCGCTCTGGCCAGGAGGAGCCCCAGGACCATCCCGGCGGGGCCGGCGCCGATCACGGCACATCTTGTCCGCTCGCTCATCGCCGCTCCTATATTTCAATCATTGTTGAATAAAATTACGATGCACGAATTCGCGGCCCCCGTCAAGGGAGATACGCTGACAGAGCTATGAGTGAGACGAAGGCTGTACGTGCCCGCTTCTGTCCGTCGCCCACCGGTACCCCGCACGTCGGGCTGATCCGAACGGCGCTGTTCAACTGGGCTTTCGCCCGCCACCACGGCGGCTCTCTCGTGTTCCGTATCGAGGACACCGACGCCGCGCGCGACAGTGAGGAGTCCTACGAGGCGCTGATCGAGGCGCTGCGCTGGCTCGGTCTGGACTGGGACGAGGGTCCCGGTGTCGGCGGCGAGTACGGGCCGTACCGGCAGAGCGAGCGCGGCGACATCTACGCGGAGGTCGCGCGGAAGCTGCTCGAAGCCGGGGAGCTGTACGAAGCCTTCTCCACGAACGAGGAAGTCGAGCAGCGCCGCCGTGAGGCGGGGCAGGACCCGAAGCTGGGCTACGACAACTTCGACCGCGATCTCACCGAGGAGCAGAAGCAGCGCTACCGCGAGGAGGGGCGTACCCCCGTGCTGCGGCTGCGGATGCCGGACGAAGACCTCACGTGGAACGACCTCGTGCGCGGGGAGATCACGTTCAAGGCCGGCACCATCCCCGACCCCGTGCTCGTGCGGGCCAACGGGAAGCCGCTCTACACGCTCACCAACCCGGTCGACGACGCGCTCATGCGCATCACCCACGTGCTGCGGGGAGAGGACCTGCTGCCCTCGACGCCGCGTCAGCTCGCCCTGTACGCCGCGCTGCGACGGATCGGCCTCACCGACTTCACCCCGGAGTTCGGGCACCTGCCCTACGTGATGGGCGAGGGCAACAAGAAGCTGTCCAAACGCGACCCGAAGTCGAACCTGTTCAACTACCGTGAGCAGGGCTTCATCCGGGAGGGTCTGCTCAACTACCTGGCCCTGCTGGGCTGGTCGATCGCCGACGACCGGGACGTCTTCACCGTCGAGGAGCTCGTGGAGGCGTTCCAGATCACCAAGGTCAGCGCCAACCCGGCGCGGTTCGACCCCAAGAAGGCCGAGGCCATCAACGGCACGCACGTGCGCGCGCTGCCCGTCGAGGAGTTCGTCCGGCGCACCGTGCCGTACCTGACCGCGGCGGGAGTGCTGCCCGAGGAGCCCAGCGAGGAGCAGCTGGAGAAGTTCCGCGCCATCGCGCCGCTCGTGCAGGAACGTGTCACCGTCCTGTCGGACGCCGCGAACCTGGTGCGTTTCCTCTTCGTCGACGAGGACGCGTTCGCGCCGGAGGAAGCCGCCGCGGCCAAGGCCCTCGGCCCGGACTCCGAGCCCGTGTTGCGTGCCTCCGTGGAGGCGCTCGAAAAGCTCGACGACTGGCGTGCCGACGCCATCGAGGCGGCGTTGAAGGAGGCCCTCGTGGAGGGGCTGGGGCTCAAGCCGCGCAAGGCGTTCGCCCCCGTGCGGGTCGCTGTGACCGGGCGCACTGTCTCGCCGCCGTTGTACGAGTCGATGGAGCTGCTCGGCCGAGAGATTTCACTCGGGCGGTTGCGTCGAGCGCTGGCAGACCACTGAGCGTAGAGGTCGTTGGGCGAAACGGAGGCTCGTTTATCACCTACTCAGCAGAGTTGGTGAGGCGAAATCTCCCCTAGCCTCGCGGGGGTGGCTTTCGCTCCTGGCTTTCCTTCCGCATCGCACGCTGTCTCGGAACTCGACGGTGCTCCTCCTTGGACACCGCCCGAGCTGAGTTTGGTGTGCCTGGACATCGACGACACACTGATCGACTTCACGGCGGCGGGTCGAAGCTCGCTGGAGAGTCTGATCGGCAGAGCCGACATGTGGCCGCTGTGGGAACGGATCACGGACGATCACGTCGCTCGGGTCGTGGCGGGCGACCTCGCGTACGCCGACATGCACACCACCCGCACCCGTGCGTTCCTCGCCGAGCTCGGTGTGGCCGTCGACGCCGCCCAGGCAGGGGAGTTCGAGCGGCGCCGTAAGGAACGTCTCTGGCGTTCCTTACGGCTGTTCGACGACGTTCTGCCCTGTTTGGAATGGCTTGTGGCCGCCGGGGTGAAATTGGCGGCTGTGACGAATGCCTCAGGCGGGCATCAGCGAGACAAACTCGCCCGCCTCGGGCTCGCGGGTTTTTTCGACCACGTCGCCATCGCAGGCGAAATGGGGGTCGCCAAACCCGATCCTGTGATGTTCCACAAAGTCTGTTCCGCCGTCGGCTGTGATCCGGCTCGCGCCGTGCACGTCGGCGACAAACTGACCACCGACGCCGTCGGTGCGCGGGACGCCGGTCTCGGAGGGGTGTGGCTCGACCGGCGCGGCCGCGACGACGTCGACGTCCCGGCGGGCGTGCACGTCCTGCGCACCCTCTCCCAGCTCCCTGAGCTGCTGGTTTCCGAGTTTGCCCGGCTCGGCGTCCCCGTCCAGCGGTGAAGTAGGGACCCCCCGGTGTGAGGCCGTTTCGGGGCATGCTCTATATTTCTTTCCAGCGGCGCCGATCCGGAGAGATTCGGTGAGGGGCTGCGATGGGGTATGGTGTAATTGGCAGCACGACTGATTCTGGTTCAGTTAGTCTAGGTTCGAGTCCTGGTACCCCAGCGCGAAGCGAAAAAACCGGTCTGGTAAGATTCTCTTCGCAAAGAACGACAAGCCCCCGTCGTCTAGCGGCCTAGGACGCCGGCCTCTCACGCCGGTAGCGTGGGTTCGAATCCCATCGGGGGTACTGGAAAAAGACCCTCTCCGTGATCGTACCGGAGAGGGTCTTTTCCTTTGTCCATCGGCGTGTCCGCAGCTTGTGCACGCGTGTCCTCAGTTCCCGCACGCGTGTTCGCACTTCATGGACGCGCCGCGGCTCGTCGCGTGCTCGTCGCCGGACGAGCCGTCGGCGCCCCTCGCTCGGTCAGAGACGCTCCTGGAGCTCCTGGGCGGCCTGCAGAAGGTCGTCGGCCCACTTCGCACCCGGACGACGTCCTATGCGGTCCACGGGGCCCGACACGGACACCGCCGCCACCACGTTGCCCGCGTTGTCGCGTACCGGAGCCGACACGCTCGCCACGCCGGGTTCCCGCTCCGCGACGCTCTGCGCCCAGCCGCGGCGACGCACCTCCAACAACGTGCGCTCACCGAACACGGCGTCCGCCAACACCGCCTGGCGCGTGTGCGCGTCCGCCCACGCCACCAAGACCTTCGCGCCGGACCCCGCCGTCATCGGCAGTCGGGCACCGACCGGCACCGTGTCCCGCAGGCCACTCGGCGGTTCCGCCGCCGCGACGCACACTCGTACGATGCCGTCCCGGCGGTACAACTGCACGCTCTCGCCCGTCAGGTCCCGCAATTTCGGCAGCACCACGCTCGCCGCGTCGAGCAGCGGATCCACCGTGCCGCCGCCCAGCTCCGCGAGCGCCGGCCCCGGTCGCCACCGGCCGTCCGGGCCTCGCCGCAGCATGCGGTGTACCTCCAACCCCACCGCGAGGCGGTGTGCCGTCGCGCGGGGGAGTCCCGTTCGCGCACACAACTCCGCCAGCCCGCACGGTTGTTCCGCCACTGCGCGCAAGACGGAGACGGCCTTGTCCAGAACGCCGATTCCGCTCTGCTGGACCTGTTCGGCCCCATTGTTGCTAACATCGGGTTGTCCCACGAGGCGATACTACAATCTCGCGATTTGGGAAGTCCACGTTTCACGAAGTGAGTCCGCTCGCTTTCCGAGCGACACGTTCAATGGAGGAGCCCTGATGACCGAACGGCGGGGCCGCACCCTGGCGGAAAAGGTGTGGGACGCACACATAGTGCGTCGAGGCGACGGCGCCGAACCGGACCTGCTCTACATCGACCTGCACCTCGTTCACGAGGTCACCAGCCCGCAGGCCTTCGACGGGCTGCGGCTCGCGGGTCGGAAGGTGCGGCGCCCCGACCTCACGATCGCCACCGAGGACCACAACGTGCCCACCGTGGGCATTGAACTCCCGATCGCCGACCCGGTGTCGCGGACCCAGGTGGAGACGCTCCGGCGCAACTGCGAGGAGTTCGGTATCCGGCTTCATCCGATGGGGGACGACGAACAGGGCATCGTCCACGTCATCGGTCCGCAGCTCGGCCTCACACAGCCCGGCATGACCGTGGTGTGCGGTGACAGCCACACCTCGACCCACGGTGCCTTCGGCGCGATGGCGTTCGGAATCGGCACCTCCGAGGTGGAACACGTGCTGGCCACGCAGACGCTGCCGCTGCGTCCCTTCAAGACGATGGCCATCAACGTGGAGGGGGAGCTGCGTCCGGGGGTCACGGCCAAGGACATCATCCTCGCCGTGATCGCGAAGATCGGCACCGGCGGTGGCCAGGGTTACGTGCTGGAGTACCGCGGCAGCGCCATCGAGTCGCTGTCGATGGAAGCGCGCATGACCATCTGCAACATGTCCATCGAGGCGGGCGCCAGGGCGGGCATGATCGCGCCCGACGAGACGACCTTCGCGTACCTGAAGGACCGCCCGCACGCCCCGAAGGGAGCAGAGTGGGACGCCGCCGTCGCCGAGTGGCGTGAACTGCGCACCGACGACGACGCCGTGTTCGATGCCGAGGTCCACCTGGACGCCTCGGAACTGACCCCCTTCGTCACCTGGGGCACGAACCCCGGCCAGGGTCTGCCGCTGTCGGAGTCGGTGCCCGACCCCGCGCAGATCGCCGACGAGAACGAGCGTCTGGCCGCGGAGAAGGCCCTGTCCTATATGGATCTGACCCCCGGAACCCCGCTGCGGGACATCGCCGTGGACACCGTCTTCCTCGGGTCGTGCACCAACGGGCGCCTGGAGGACCTGCGGGCCGCCGCCGAGGTGCTGCGGGGCCGGAAGGTGGCCGACGGGGTGCGCATGCTCGTGGTGCCCGGCTCGATGCGAGTGCGGCAGGCCGCCGAGGCGGAGGGGCTGCACGAGGTCTTCACCGAGGCGGGCGCCGAGTGGCGAGCGGCGGGCTGCTCGATGTGCCTGGGCATGAACCCCGACCAACTCAAGCCGGGGGAGCGCAGCGCCTCGACCTCCAACCGCAACTTCGAGGGCAGGCAGGGCAAGGGCGGCCGGACCCACCTGGTGTCGCCGCTCGTGGCCGCCGCCACCGCCGTGCGGGGCACCCTGTCCTCGCCCGAGGACCTCGACTGACTTCCCGGCCACGAACCACCGACGAGGAGCACATGTCATGGAACCGTTCACCACACACACCGGCGTCGGGGTTCCCCTGCGCAGGTCTAACGTGGACACTGACCAGATCATCCCGGCCGTCTACCTCAAGCGCGTGTCCCGGACCGGCTTCGAGGACGGCTTGTTCGCGGGCTGGCGGTCCGACGAGCAGTTCATCCTGAACCGCGAGCCCTACAACCGGGGCTCCGTGCTCGTGGCGGGCCCCGATTTCGGCACCGGGTCGTCGCGTGAGCACGCGGTGTGGGCGCTGATGGACTACGGCTTCCGGGTCGTCATCTCCTCCCGCTTCGCCGACATCTTCCGCGGCAACTCGGGCAAGCAGGGGCTGCTCACGGCGCAGTGCGAGCAGGCGGACGTCGAGCAGTTGTGGAAGCTGCTGGAGAACGAGCCCGGCACCGAGGTGTCCGTCGACCTCCGTGAGAAGACGGTGCGGGCAAAAGACTTCGTCACCCGTTTCGACATCGACGACTACACGCGTTGGCGGTTGCTGGAGGGGCTCGACGACATCGCGCTGACCCTGCGGCACGCGGACGACATCACGGCGTTCGAGAAGCGGCGTCCGTCGCACAAACCCGTCACCACTCCGAGGTAGAACTGCGGCCCCGGATTCCTCCGCCATCGCAAGGGGAATCCGGGGCTCGTACCCGGTCGCGAGAACCGGTCCCTCATCACACCGAACGGCACGCGAAACGGGCTCCGGAGGGCCCGTGGAGGCGTAACGGCGCACACGATAAGGAAAAAATCCGCGTGCCGTTTGGAATTTGTGCTGCGTTGGTAATACCGTGTGCGCATGTCGGCCGGTGTGGCCGGGTAACACGTAGTTCTTCTTGGAGGACTGGAATGGCCAACAAGGCCCAACTCATCGAAGCTCTCTCAGAGCGCTTGGGCGACAAGAAGGTCGCGGCGCAGGCTGTCGACAACCTCGTCGACATCATCATCCGTACGGTCCATAAGGGCGAGAAGGTCAACATCACCGGTTTCGGTGTGTTCGAGAAGCGTGCTCGTGCCGCACGTACCGCCAGGAACCCGCGCACCGGCGAGACCGTGCGTGTGAAGAAGACCAATGTTCCCGCCTTCCGTGCGGGCACGACATTCAAGGACGTGGTGAGCGGAGCCAAGAAGCTGCCGAAGGCAACCACCAAGCGCAGCACGGCTTCCACCTCGCGGACCTCCTCGACCTCGTCGAGGACGGCCGCCACGCGCCCCACTTCCACACGCACCACCACGAGCCGCACGCGTAGCACCACGGGTACCACGGCTCGTGCCACGTCGGCTCGTTCGACCAAGGCGACGACGGCCAAGAGCACCGCCAAGAGCACGGCGAGCAAGACGGCGCCGAAGACCACCACGAGGACGACGAAGGCGACCGCCACCAAGACGGCGCCGAAGACCACCGCCAAGTCGACCACCAAGTCGGCTTCCACGCGGTCTACCGCCACGAAGACGACCAAGCCGAAGACCACCGCGAAGACGACGAAGTCGGCGAGCAAGACGACTCCGGCGAAGTCCACGACGAAGACCAGCACCACGAAGGCGCCGAAGACCACCGCCAAGACCTCCACGCGGTCGACGGCGAAGAAGGCGCCTGCCAAGACCACGAAGGCGGCCGCGAAGACGACGACGCGGACCACCGCGCGGGCGACGGCGCGCGCCACGTCGCCGGCGAAGAGGACCACGCGGAAGAGCGCGAAGTAAAACCGGACGCCGCACCCCGCGGCGTCCGGTTCTTTCGGCGGGGCTCCCGAGCTCGCGGTCGGGGAGCCCTGCCGTGGGAAGTCAGGACGGTGTGGGCAACGCGCTGGGCAGGTAGTGCGCGGCCACGAGCCGCGGCGTCTCCCGCCGAGTGTCGAAGGACAAAACCCACACCGAGCCCTTCTTACTGGGCACCTCTCCGGTGAGTTTCCGGGTCAGCGTGACCTCGTCCCGTCGCGCCAGAGCGTCCAGCAGGCCGGGGATGACACCGCCTTGGCTGCACACGACCGCGGTGCGATGCGAGCCCGCGATGGACAGCAGTGACTGGACCCCGGCCTCGGGGTCCTTCCGGTACGACTCCTCCGACAGCATCGGGTCGAGCCGCACGTCGTCGCCGAGGTCCTCCGCCACACCGCGTACCGTCTGCACACAACGCAGGCGTGGCGCCGAGTACACGACTTCGGGGTGAAACGCGTGGAGCAGTGGTCGTAGCGCCGAGGCCTGCCGTCGCCCCGAGTCCGAGAGCGGACGCAGGTCGTCGTCGCCCGACCAGTCGTCCCGGTTACCCGCCTTCGCGTGGCGGACCAGCAGCACGGTGGCGGTGTCGATCAGGAGTTTCTCGGCCCGCGAGCACACGTCGCGGTCGCCTTCGTAAGTGAGCAGCGACCGCGCTTCGGGTACCGGCAACCACCGGAGCTCGTCCACTTCCTCATTCGGAGCGAACTCCCCCGAAACCGGCTTCGCCGTGAAGTAGTCCACAGTTTTCGGCGAGCCGTTCACGCTGTATTCGACGGTGGTGAGAAAGCTTCCGAGAACGGCGTTGTAGCCCGTTTCCTCGGTCAGCTCTCGTACGGCGGCGACGGGAGCGGTCTCTCCGGGGTCGAGTTTGCCTTTCGGCAGTGACCAGTCGTCGTAGTGCGGCCGGTGCACGACCGCGATCTCGTTGCCCGCGGGGCCACTGCGCCACAGCACTGCCCCCGCGGCCTTCACGATCTTGTTCACCCTGTGGCTCCGTGCCTGCGCAGCATTTCCATCTGGTGGTCGCGGACCTGCCCGCTGTCCGTCGGAGAGGGTACCCATTCGCCACTCGGGCGTAGGACCCAGCACCGGGTCATGGGGTCCAACGCGGAGTCCAGCAGCGCGTCGAGCTGCGCGGTGAGGCGTGGGTCGGACACCCTCACCAGTGCCTCGATCCGACGGTCGAGGTTGCGGTGCATGATGTCGGCGCTGCCGATCCAGTGGGTGCCGGCTCCCCGGAAGTGGAAGACGCGGGAGTGTTCGAGGAAACGTCCGAGGATCGAGCGCACCCGGATGTTCTCGCTCAACCCCGGAACACCGGGCTTGAGCGAGCAGATGCCCCGCACCACCACGTCCACGTCGACCCCGGCCTGGGAGGCGCGGTAGAGCCCGTCGATGACTTGCTCGTCGACGAGCGAGTTGCACTTGATCCGCACCCCGGCCGGTTTGCCCGCCTTGGCGAGCGAGATCTCGTTCTCGATGAAGTTCAGCAGCCCGCGACGGATGCCGTTGGGGGACGTGAGGATGTTGCGGTAGGTCTGTTGGCGGGAGTAGCCGGTGAGGACGTTGAACAGGTCGGTCAGGTCGGCGCCGACGTCGGGGTCGGCGGTGAACAGCCCGAGGTCCTCGTACAGTCGCGCGGTCTTGGGGTTGTAGTTCCCGCTGCCCACGTGGCAGTAGCGACGAATCGTGGAGCCTTCCTGCCGCACCACCAGGGCGATCTTGCAGTGCGTCTTGAGGCCGACGAGTCCGTACACCACGTGCACCCCGGCGCGTTCCAGCGTGCGGGCCCACGTGATGTTGGCCTGCTCGTCGAACCGGGCCTTGATCTCGACCAGCGCCACGACCTGTTTGCCGCGTTCGGCGGCCTCGATCAACGCGTCCACGATGGGGGACTCGCCGGACGTGCCCGACGTGCGGTACAGCGTTTGCTTGATGGCCAGCACCTTGTCGTCGGCGGCGGCCTGCTCGATGAACCGCTGCACGCTCGTGGAGAACGAGTGGTAGGGGTGGTGCACCAGCACGTCGCCCTCGCGCAGCGTCGCGAACACGCTCTTGGGCGTCTCGCGCTCCCCGAACGCGGGGTGGGTGGCGGGGACGAACGGCGGGTCCTTGAGTTCCTTGCGGTTCAGCGAGTGGAGCTGGTGCAAACAGCTCAGGTCGAGCAGACCGGGGACCTCCACGACGTCCTGCGGGTCGACCTCCAATTCGCGCAGCAGGAGTTCGAGCACGTGCTCGCTCATGTCGTGGGCGACCTCCAGCCGCACCGGAGGGCCGAATCGACGTTGCGCGAGCTCCCGTTCGAGCGCCTGCAACAGGTCCTCGTCGCGGTCCTCCTCCACCTCGAAGTCGGCGTTGCGGGTGACCCGGAACACGTGGTGCTCGCTCACCTGCATGCCGCTGAACAACTCGTCGAGGTGTGCGGCGATGAGTTCCTCCAGCGGCAGGAACGTCGCGGTGCGACTGTCCCGGCTCTGCTCGATGCGCACGAGGCGGGGCACGTTGTTGGGCACCTTCACCCTGGCGAAGCGCTCGGTCCCGTCACTGGGGTCGCGGACGGTGACGGCGAGGTTGAGCGACAGCCCGGAGATGTAGGGGAAGGGGTGAGCGGGGTCGACGGCCAGGGGAGTGAGGACGGGAAAGATCTGCTGGGTGAAGTACTCGGACAGCCTGGCCCGGTCGGCCTCACCCAGGTCCGACCAGGCGACGATGCGGATGCCCGCTTCGGCGAGCGCGGGGCGTACCCCGTTCTCGAAGGCCTGCGCGTGCCGTTTGACCA
Source organism: Saccharomonospora glauca K62 (assembly GCF_000243395.2). Classification (NCBI taxonomy): domain Bacteria; kingdom Bacillati; phylum Actinomycetota; class Actinomycetes; order Pseudonocardiales; family Pseudonocardiaceae; genus Saccharomonospora; species Saccharomonospora glauca. The sequence continues at coordinate 973,548 of NZ_CM001484.1, forward strand.
GCTCGGCGTTGCGCGCGGCCACGTAGGTGAGCTGCTCGCTGGGGGTGAGTCCGTCGGCGCTGCGCACGGTGAGGCCCGTCTGCTCGCGGCGCTTCAGGCCCGCGACCCTGACCATGTAGAACTCGTCCAGATTGGACGCGAAGATGGCGAGGAACTTCGCGCGTTCCAGCAGCGGTTGCGAGGGGTCCTCGGCGAGGGCGAGCACTCGGGCGTTGAAGTCCTGCCACGAGAGTTCGCGGTTGAAGTACCGGTCGTCGGGTAATTCGTTCGGGGAACCGCCGCTGCGGGTCGCGGCCGGCGGGGCGGACGGCACGGAGCCGAAGTCCCGGTGTCGGTCGCCGGTTCGGGGTGGCGGGGAGGTGACGGCGGGACGACGTCCGGGGTCGTCGAGGCTCGCGCGCTCGCCGGGCCGCGAGTCGCCGGTCTCGGAGGTCTGGGTCTCGTCGTTCACACGGCCATTGTCCCCCATAAGGGGAGGTCATGACGCTTTCGCAGAAGGGCGTCACAGTCCGTGGGAGGTTTCCTCGGGACCTTCAGGACAGCAGGCAGGTCCGGTCGAGCACCGTCCGGGTGCGATCGCCGAGTCCCAGCAGGCGGGCGTGGTCGAGGTCCTCGGGGGTGTCGACGTCACTGCGCAGCGACGGCAGGGCCGCCGTCAGCGGCTTCGCGCCCGAGAGCGCGTGCGCGTAGGCCGAGTCGGTTCCGAACCGGGGGCGCAGGCGTTCGCCGGGCGGTGCCAGCAACAGCGTGGTTCCGGTGCCGTGCCGGTCGGCGACGAACGCGCGTTGTCCGTCCGCCTCGGAGATGGCCTCGGTGAGTTCGCGTGGCCGCAGCGCGGGCAGATCGGCCTGAAGGGCGCCGATCACGGCGTTCGGGTCGTCGGCCCGCAGCAGTCGCTCCCCGGCGCGTAGCGCCGCGTTCAGGCTGTCGTGGGGACCGTCGTCGTCGGACGGGACGTCGAGGCCGTGCTCGTCCACGACCTCCACGTCCAGTTCCCGCAGCCGGTCCAGGGCCGCCGGATCGGAGCCGACCACCAGCACCCGGCCGACACCGGCCGCGGCGGTCGCCGCGCTCAGCGTGTCGAACGCGAGTGCGAGTACCAGGTCGGTATGGGAGTATTCGCAGTCCGTGTCCGCGAACACGCCGCGCAGCCGGGATTTGCCCAGGCTCGGCCTCTTCAACGGCACGATCAGATCGACAGCCACGCCACCATCATTACCTCAAAAACACACGGGGCGGCCCGTGGTGGACGCCCCTCCCGTCGGCGTGCGGCGGCTCGTGGCAGGATCGACGGGACCGATGGGACACCCGCCGGACGGTTCGGGGAGAGCTTGGGAGGAACAGCCTTGGCGGATCGCGAGAAGGGTGGTTTCTGGGTCGGCGCGGCCGCGGCCCTGTTCTACCCGCTGACCTGGCTGGGCCGGAGCGTGTACCACAACGCCGAACGTATCCCGCGAAACGGTCCCGTCCTGATCGTGATGAACCACATCTCGCACCTCGATCCCGCGGTGGACGCCGTGTTCGTGCACCGCAACAAGCGGGTGCCACGGTTCATGGCCAAGGACAGCCTGTTCCGGCTGCCGATCTTCGGCAAGATCATCGCCGGTTCGGGCGGCATCCCCGTGTACCGCGGCTCCAGCGACGCGGGCGACAGCCTGCGGGCGGCGCACCAGACCCTGCGCGAGGGCAAGGTGGTGGTCATCTATCCCGAGGGGACGATCACGAAGGACCCGCAGGGCTGGCCGAAGCGTGCCTACACGGGGGTGGCGAGGCTCGCGCTCGACAACGACGTGCCGGTGCTCCCCATCGCTCGGTGGGGTACGCAGCAGATTTGGAACGGTTACACGAAGAAGTTCCGCCCGTTCCCCCGCAAGACCGTGGTGCATTCCGTCGGTGAGCCCATCGACCTGTCGGCGTACCGCGAGAAGGAACGCACCCAGGCACTGTTGCGTGAGGTCACCGAACTGATCATGGATCGAGTGCTGGAACAGCTCGTCGAGATCCGGGGCGAGCAGCCCCCTTCGTCGACCGGTACGGAGTCGACCGGTACGGAGAGGCGCGACTGACGATGGCGGTGCAGCGTGTGGCCGTGCTGGGGGCGGGCTCGTGGGGTACGACGTTCGCGAAAGTCCTCGCGGACGCCGGGCGCGACGTGACGATCTGGGCTCGGAGGACCGAGGTCGCCGAGGAGATCCGTACCCGTCACACCAACTCGTCGTACCTGCCCGGTGTCGAGCTTCCCGACCGCATCACGGCGACCGCCGATCCCGCGGTCGCGTTGGCCGGCGCGGAGGCGGTGGTGCTGGCCGTGCCGAGCCAGAGCCTGCGCGAGAACCTCACCGCGTGGCGCGACCTGCTGCCCTCCGACGCGATCCTCGTCAACCTCGCCAAGGGGGTGGAGCTCGGCACCCTCAAGCGCATGAGCGAGGTCGTCTCCGACGTCACGGGGGTGAGGCCGGGCGACGTGGTGGTGGTCTCCGGTCCCAACCTCGCCAAGGAGATCGCGCAGCGGCAGCCCGCCGCGGCGGTGCTGGCGTGCGCCGACCACGATCGCGCCGTGGCGATCCAGGAAGCCAGCTTCAACTCGTACTTCCGCCCGTACACCAACACCGATGTCGTGGGCTGTGAGCTGGGCGGGGCGTGCAAAAACGTGATCGCGCTGAGCTGCGGCATGGCCGTGGGGCTGGGATTCGGCGCCAACACGGTGGCGACCCTGATCACCCGTGGGCTCGCCGAGACGGCTCGCCTCGGCTCGGCGCTCGGCGCGGACCCGCTCACGTTCGCCGGTCTCGCCGGTGTCGGCGACCTCGTGGCGACGTGCTCCTCCCCGCTGTCGCGCAATCGGACGTTCGGCGAGCGCATCGGACGCGGCGAGACGATGGAGGCAGCCAGGGCCGCTCAGGGCGGTCAGGTGGCCGAGGGCGTGAGTTCCTGCCGTTCGATCCGCGAATTGGCCAACCGGCTCGGCGTGGACATGCCCATCACGGACGCGATGTACCGCGTCTGCCACGAAGGTGTCGAGCCGGCCACGGTGGGCGCGGAGCTGCTGGGCCGTCGGCAGAAGCCCGAGTGGTCGTAGCGCGTTCGCGCTCGTTGTCAAATCGGTCCGAAGGCCGGTCCTTCGTTTGACGCGCACGCCCCTGTCTGTTTGCCTTGGGGCATGTCGGTCTTCGGTGCGTCGGACCCCGCGCTGCGGTGTGGTCGAGTAGTGCGCACCCTTGTGGGCTGTCGCTGTTGTCGCCGGTGATCCCGCGCCGCGCCTGAGACGAGGCGCTTCGGGCGCGAACCGTTCCGACCCGACCGTCCCCTTTCCCCGGCTTTTTCACGTCTTTACGAGGTTTCCCGCATGTTCGCCGTACCCGAGAACACGATCGCGCTCCCGCCCTCCGACCTGCTGACTCGCCACCCGGTGCGTACGGCGTTGGAGTTCGCCGCGGACCGAAGTCGCTGGCGCAACCTCCTTCGCTACGACCCCGACGAGCGGTTCGCCGTGCTGGTGGACACTGTCGGCGGCCACGAGGTGTGGCTGCTGAGCTGGCTGCCCGGCCAGCACACCGGAGTCCACGACCACGGTGCCACCACGGGGGCGTGGACCGTGGTGAGCGGGCGGCTCGTCGAGGAGGTGTACCGAGACCCCGGTACCTCATCGAGCGAGCCCGAACGGCACGTGGTGGCGGCGGGGCAGTCGCGGGTCTTCGGTCCGGGTTACTCCCACCGGGTGTCCAATCCGGGCCCCGACCCGGCGATCAGCGTGCACGTCTATCAGGACGGTGGCCGCACCGTGCGGCCGGTGGCCGGTCCGGAGGCCCGTGCGGAGACGTGCTCGGGGACGGTGATCCCTTCCGGCACGTAGTCCGCCGGGACGGGAGCGCCGAAGACGGTGCGCATGGGGAGAACTCCCGCCCACGTGGTGTGGGCGTCGCGGTCGGCGACGTCGAGCGAGGGGCCTCCGGTGCGCGTCTTCACCGACGCCTCGGCGAGGTCGAGCGCGAGGACCTGCGTGGCGGCCAGCTCCTTGCGGTCGGGGACGCGGGCGTAGTTCCACGAGCCGGGAGCGAGGTGCTCGCTGAGCACACGCAGGGCGTGGGTCTTCCGCTCCTCGTCGGTCACGGGCACGGCGCGGCCGTGGACCACCGCGCTGCGGTAGTTCATCGAGTGGTTGTTCAGCGAGCGCGCGTAGACGATGCCGTCGAGGAGCGAGGCGGTGACGCAGAGGTCGGTGCCCGCCGCGGCGGCGCGCAGGTTTCCCGAGCCGGTGGACCCGTGCAGGTAGAGCGCGTCGCCGTCCCTGCCGTGGGCGGTCGGCAGGACGACGGGTGAGCCGTTCAGGACGAGCCCGACGTGGCAGTACAGCGCCGAGTCCAGGATGTCGTACAGCGCCTCCCGGTCGTTGGTGTACCGCTGGGGCTTGCGGGTCGGTGTGGTGCGAGGGGTGGGGAACAACGGCGGCCGAGGGGACGAAGCTGTCATGCACCTCATCGTTCGACGAGCCAGTGGCATGATGGAATAGCCACTGTTTCATTGCTTCGAGATGCCACTTAGGGGAGGTCTCGTGGGGCACGGTGAGACCGCCCTGCCGGTGACGCTCGACCGCGATTCGGGGGTGCCCCTGGCGGTCCAGCTCGCCGACGCGTTGCGCGAGGCCGCTTCCGGCGGACACCTCAGGGGCGGTGACCGCCTGCCGTCCACTCGGGCGCTGGCGGCCAGTCTCGGCGTCAGCAGGACCGTCACCTCGGCGGCGTACGAGCAACTGCACGCCGAGGGGTGGATCGTGGGCAGGCACGGGTCCGGCACCTACGTCACCACGTCGCCGCCCGCGCCGGTGTCCCGTCGTCCCGTGGTCATGGGTCCCGACCACGTGTCGTCGCCGGACCTCGTGGCCCTGCTGCCGGGAATGCCGTGGGCCGAGGGCATCGACCGAGCCGCGTGGCGGCGGGCCTGGCGCGCGGCGGCGGACACCCCGCCGTCGGCGGTGGCCGAACGCGCCGGACTCGTCGCCTACCGGGCCGCCATCGCCGAGCACCTGCTGCGGCATCGGGGGCTCGACGTGGCGCCGAACTCTGTGCTCGCCACGGCGGGCACCACCGCCGCCGTCGTCGAACTCGCCGCGGCCCTGCTGCGTCCCGGTGACCTGGTCGCGGTGGAGGAGCCCGGTTATCAGCGGGCCGTGGAGGCGTTCCGGCGCGCGGGTGTTCGGGTGGTGCCCGTGGAGGTCGATTCGGAGGGGCTGCGACCGGACACGATCCCCGACGGCGTGCGTGTCGTCTACTGTTCACCGGCCCACCAATATCCGCTCGGGGGCCGTTTGAGCGCCGCCCGCAGGGTCGAACTCGTGGACCGCGCCCGCACCGACGGCTTTCTCGTCGTCGAGGACGACTACGACGGCGAACTGCGCTACGACGTCGCACCGCTGCCGCTGCTGGCCGCGCTCGCGCCCGACGTCGTCGTCCACCTCGGCACCACCAGCAAGATCCTCACCCCCACCCTCGGCGTGGGGTGGATGGTGGCGCCCCCCGGTGTCACCGCCGCGGTGCTCGCCTACCGGGAGGACGCGGGGACCCGAGCCTCGCCGGCGGGGCAGCAGGTGTTCGTGGAACTCGCCCGGCACGGCGACCTCGGACGGCATTTGCGCAGACTGCGCAGGGAACTGTCGGAACGCCGTTCCGGGCTCGTCACCGCGTTGCGGGAGGCGGACGTACCCGTGCTCGGTGACGACGCGGGTGCTCATCTCGTGGTGCCGCTGGAGTCCGCGGACGAGGAACGACGACGACTGGCGCTCGCACGGGAACGTGGATTGCTGCTCGACGGATTGGCCCGGCACTTCGCGGGCATTCCCACCAGCGCGGGCATCGCCGTCGGATACGCGGGATGCTCGCGTGAGACGTTGCAGGACGTGCTCGGGGTGCTCGTCGACGTGCTCCGACTAACCCGAAGGTAGGGTTTTCGCCCATGAGTAGCCGCAAGACCCGAGTGGCCGTCGTCTTCGGCGGTCGAAGCACCGAACACACCATCTCCTGTGTGTCGGCGGGCAGCATCCTGGCGAACCTCGACCAAGACCGGTTCGAGGTCGTGCCCGTCGGTGTCACACGCACCGGTGCGTGGGTGCTCGGTACGACCGACTACGAGACGCTGCGCATTCGGGGCAGGCAACTGCCCGCCGTCGAGGACGGAGCGGCCCTGGTGCTGGCCGGAGACCCCACGACGGGCGGTCTTCTGAGTCTCGAACCGGGCCAGCACGCCGAGGTGTTGTCCGCGGTGGACGTGGTGTTCCCCGTACTGCACGGGGCTTTCGGTGAGGACGGCACCATCCAAGGGCTGCTGGAGCTGGCCGATCTGCCGTACGTCGGGGCGGGCGTGTTCGCCAGCGCGGCGGCGATGGACAAGGAGTACGCCAAGAAGCTGCTCGCGGCCGAGGGGCTGGAGGTCGGCCGCTACGCCGTCGTCCGGCGGGGACAGCGGACGCTGCCCGCCGAGGAACGGGAACGGCTCGGTCTTCCCGTCTTCGTCAAGCCCGCCCGCGCGGGCTCGTCCATCGGCATCTCGCGGGTCACCGACTGGTCGCAACTGGACGAGGCCATCGCGCTCGCCCGTGAGACGGACCCCAAGGTGCTCGTGGAGGCCGAGACCCCCGGTCGCGAGGTCGAGTGCGGTGTGCTGGAGTTCCCCGACGGTCGGGTCGAGGCCTCGTTGCCCGCGGAGATCCGGGTGCTGTCGGACGAGGAGGACGCCTGGTACGACTTCGAGACCAAGTACCTCGGCGAGGACGCCGAACTCGACATTCCCGCGAAGCTCGACGACACGGTCACCGAACGCCTGCGTGAGGCCGCCGTGCGCGCGTTCGGCGCGCTCGACTGCCAAGGGCTCGCCAGGGTGGACTTCTTCGTGGGCGAGGACGGCACGTTGACCGTCAACGAGGTCAACACGATGCCCGGCTTCACGGCCACGTCGGCCTACCCGAAGATGTGGGAGGTCACCGGCATCGACTACTCGACGCTGCTGACCACGCTCATCGAGACCGCGATCGCTCGCGGAACGGGACTGCGCTGAGCGCCGACGCGGTCGAGCGGCGACCGCGTCGGCTCACTCGAAGTCCAGCGGTACGGCGGGCAGCACGTCGGCGACCGTCTCGGAGAGCTGCTGCAATGGGCCGGTGCCCGCGGTCTGTGGCACCGTCAGCGCGATGTAGACGTCGCGATCGACCACGTACCAGGTCGTACTCGCTTCTCCCGGCACGGGCAGCCACTGGACACCGTCGATCGAGCGCAGCGTCGACGATCGCGTCAGCTCCGGTGGCCGGTCCAGGCCACAGCGCAGCACGACGGGCTCCCCGTGACCCCATGCGAGCGTGGCGGGCGGTGCGGGTTCGGCGAGTTCCCGGCGGGCGAGTCGTTCGCCGGAGGACTCCAGTTCAAGTGGCGCGGCCTCGACGAGACTCGTACATTCGGACGAACCCGACTGGGGGGCGGGAATGGAGACGAGCGGAAGCGGGCCGGACGCGTCGGGCCCGTCCTTGTCGGAAGCGTCACGATCGGGCTCGCCCGGCGACAGGACGAAACCCAGTACCGCGACCGTCACGGCCAGCGCCGTGGCGAGCACCGCGGCGAGGACGACGAGGCTCCGGGGCGGAGCACCGGTTTCGCTCACCACCCCACTACAACACAGCTCACAGATGCACCACGGGGCAGGTGAGGGTACGGGTGATGCCTTCCACGTTCTGTACGCGGGCGACCACGAGCTGCCCCAGTTCGTCCACGTTGTTGGCTTCCGCGCGGACGATGACGTCGTACGGCCCCGTGACGTCCTCCGACGTGGTGACGCCGGGGATACCGGCGATCTCGGCCGCCACGGCGGCGGCCTTGCCGACCTCGGTCTGGATGAGGATGTATGCGTGAACCACGGCGCTGTTCCCCTTCATGTCCGACGATGGCACGTCAAGGTAGGAATGTAGGCAGCAACGTACCGCAGACCTGCGACGATCGGGGGCGCGTCGGTCCAGGTTCCTTCCGCGGAGAGCGCGATGACCGGAGGTGTGTGTGGGAGACAGTCCCGCGTCCGGGGCGGACACCGTCGCGGCGATCGGTGAGTTCGGGCTGATCCGCCGGGTGACGGAGAACATGCCGCAGCCGTCGACGACCCTGCTCGGACCGGGCGACGACGCCGCCGTCGTGGCCGCGCCCGACGGCCGGGTGGTCGCCACCACCGACGCCCTCGTGGAGGGCGTGCACTTTCGACTGGACTGGTCCACGCCCGTCCAGGTGGGCCGCAAGGCGGTGGCCGTGAACCTCGCCGACATCGCCGCCATGGGCGCCGTGCCCACGTCGATCGTCGTCGCCCTGGCCTGCCCCTCCGACACCCCCACGGCCGTGGTGACCGAGTTGTTGGAGGGGGTGACCGCCGAGGCGGGCCGCGTCCATGCCGGAGTCGTGGGCGGGGACATGGTGCGCGCGGACCACATCATGATCAGCATCACGGCGCTCGGCGATCTCGGCGGTCGGCCGCCGGTCACGCGGTCCGGAGCGCGCCCCGGTGACGTCGTGGCCGTGTGCGGGCGACTCGGGTGGGCCTCCGCCGGACTCGCCGTGCTGAGTCGGGGTTTCCGCTCGCCGGTGAGCGTGGTGAACGCCCAACGCTGCCCCGATCCGCCGTACGCGGCGGGGCCCGCGGCGGCGCTCGCGGGAGCCACCGCGATGATCGACGTCTCGGACGGGCTGCTGGCGGACCTCGGGCACCTCGCCGAGTGCTCCGGCGTGGGCATCGACGTGCAAAGCGACCGGCTCACCGTGCCCGAGCGGTTGGTGGATGTGGGGGCCGCGCTGGGCGCGGACCCGATGCACTGGGTGCTCACCGGGGGAGAGGACCACGCGCTCGCGGCCACGTTCCGGTCGCTGTCGGACCTGCCCGAGGGTTGGTACCCGATCGGGTCGGTCGGCGCTTCCGAGAGCGGCGTCACAGTGGACGGTGTGCCGTACGACCGCGAGGCCGGCTGGCGGCACTGGAGTTGAGTCCTCACGCGGTCGGAAGCCCGACGGCACGCGCCATACTGGAGTCCGAGCGACGACGGCGGCAACGGTGCCGGAAAGAGTGTGAGGAGAGCCAGTGGACATCCGTACGGTGCCGTTCGACCATCCCGACGCGGTCAAGCTCATCGACGCGGTCCAGCAGGAGTACATCACCCGTTACGGTGATCCCGATGTGACTCCCGTCGACCCGGTGGAGTTCGCCCCGCCCAGGGGGCTCTTTCTCGTCGGCTACGTCGACGGCGCGCCCGCCGTGTGCGGTGGGTGGCGTGCGCACGACGTCGCGGAACCGCCGCTTCTCCCCGGCGACGCGGAGATGAAGCGGTTGTACGTGGTGCCCGCCTTCCGGGGGCGTGGACTGGCCCGGAGGATGCTCGCCGAGCTGGAGCGCACGGCCGTCGCCGCGGGCCGGAAGCGGATGGTGCTGGAGACGGGCGCCAAGCAGCCCGAGGCCATCGCCCTGTATCGCTCCTCCGGCTACGAGGACATGCCCGGTTTCGGTGTCTACGCGGGCGACGAGCTGAGCCTTTGCCTGTCAAAACCCCTCTGACACCGTGTCCGCAGCCCGCGTACGCGTGTCCGCAGAGCATGACCGCGTGTTCGCACTTCCCGTACGCTCCGTGGTAATCCCGCTGGGCTAAGCTGCCGAGTCGTGACCGCACGACCACTGCACGAGATCATGGACCCCGGCTGGGCGAAGGCGTTGGAGCCGGTCGCCGACCGGATCGCCGCGATGGGCGACTTCCTGCGCGCCGAGATCGCCGCGGGACGGACGTACCTGCCTTCCGGCGACAACATCCTTCGCGCGTTCCGCCAGCCGTTCGACGAGGTGCGAGCGCTGATCGTCGGTCAGGACCCGTATCCCACGCCGGGACACCCCATCGGACTGTCCTTCGCCGTGGCGCCCGACGTCCGGCCGCTGCCGAAGAGCCTCGTCAACATCTTCCGCGAGTACTGCGACGACCTCGGCTACCCGCCACCGTCCAACGGCGACCTGACACCGTGGGCGGAGCAGGGTGTCCTGCTGCTCAACAGGGCGCTCACCGTGCGTCCGGGGAAGCCGAACTCCCACCAGGGCAAGGGCTGGGAGGAGATCACCGAGCGGGCCATCGTGGCGCTGGTCGAACGCGACAAGCCGCTCGTGGCGATCCTGTGGGGCAGCAACGCGCGCAAGCTCAAGCCGTTGCTCGGCTCGGTGCCGTGCGTGGAGTCGGTGCACCCCAGCCCGCTGTCCGCACGCAACGGATTCTTCGGCTCCCGTCCGTTCAGCCGCGCCAACGCGCTGCTCGAACAGCAGGGCGCCGAGCCCATCGACTGGAAGCTGCCGTAGGAACCCGCACACGCCGAACGGCTCGGCGACCTTCCGGCCGCCGAGCCGTTCGCTCGGAAAGCTCTGGCTTCAGCCCCGGACGACCTTGCCCGCCTTCAGGCAGGAGGTGCACACGTTCAGGCGCTTCTTCTGGGAAAGTCCGACCCTAGCGTGCACGGTCTGGATGTTCGGGTTCCACCGGCGGTTGGTACGCCGGTGAGAGTGTGAGACCGACTTGCCGAAGCCCGGCCCCTTGCCACAGACGTCGCACACGGCAGCCACGTCGAACACTCCTCGAAAGATCGGTAACGAACCACCCGGCGGTACCGGGCAACTCGAACAGGGTAACTGGTGTGCACTTCCCCGGCTCATCGGGGTCGTTACCCTCGCTTCTGGCGATGCCTCGATACCGGCTTACGGAGGATAACGCGGGTGCGGCCCTCGGACGATTTGGACTCGGACGCGGTACGGCGATGGATCGACGTCTGCGTTCGTGACCTGCGCGCGTTGCGGGCCGAGATCGACGGCATCAACGTCTACCCGGTTGCCGACTCCGACACGGGCTCGAACCTGCTGCACACGATCACCGCTGCGCGGGAGGCGTTGGAGGGGACGGCCGTGCCGGGCGCGGGCGAGGCGTTGGCCGTCGCGGCCGAGGCCGCGGTGCACGCGGCGAAGGGGAACTCCGGCATCATCCTGTCGCAGGTCCTGCGCGGCATGGCGAGCTCGGCGGCCGGGGTCGACGTGCTCGACGGCGCCGCGCTCGCCACCGCGTTGCGTTCCGCCGACTCCGCCGCGACGAGGGCCGTGGCACGCCCGGTGGCGGGCACGATGCTGAGCGTCCTGCACGCCGTGTCCACTGCTCTCCCCGACGGCGACGGGGACACGGACGCCGCCGGGGTGGCCACGCTGGCCGCCAAGACGGCGGCCGAGGCACTCGCGAACACCCCGAACCAGTTGGCCGCGCTCGCCGTCGCCGGCGTGGTCGACGCGGGCGGGCGCGGGCTGGTGGCCGTGCTCGACGCCCTCGTGGAGACCCTCACGGGGCAGCGAACGTCGGTTCCCGTCCAGGTCACTTCCCACACGCACGCCGACGAGACCCCGGCGCCGCGCACGTGGGAGGTGATGTACCTGCTCACCGTCCCCGACCCCACGCCGGGTGAGCTGTCCGGACTGCGCAAGGCCCTGTCGGCCCTCGGTGACAGCGTCACGGTGGCGGAGGCGGGAGAACGGGAGTACGCGATCCACGTGCACTGTGCCGACATCGGTGCGGCGCTGGAGGCCGGACTCGACCACGGCAGGCCCCACCACGTACGGGTGGAGCCGCTGCTGACCCCCGGTCCCGCCGAACCCTCCGTCGCGGCGGCCGACCGTGCGGTGGTGGCCGTGGTGCACGGGCAGGCGTTGGCCGACCTCATCGGCGGCGAGGGCACCCCGGTTCTTGTGGTCGACGCCGACGGCGAGCCGAGCACCGAGGACCTCCTCACGCTCGTGACCGGGACGGCAGCCGCCCACGTCACCGTGTTGGCGGGCGGGGTGCGGTTGACCGCCGCCGCCGAGCGCGTCACCGGACACCCGATGCTGGAGGACCGGGACGTGGTGGTGGTGCCGTGTGCCTCGCCGGTGCAGGTCCTGGCCGCCCTCGCCGTCCACGACCCCGAACGCCGGGCCGGGGCCGACGTGGTCGCCATGGCCGAGGCCGCGGCCGCAACCCGACGCGGCGAGGTGGTGGTGGCCGCCGAGGACGCCATCACGTGGGTGGGTAGGGCCACCGCGGGGGACGCCGTGGGATTCATCGACGGCGAGGTGGTGCTCATCGAGCCCGGCGACGTCGAACGGCGAATCGAACGAGCCGCGACCGGTGTGCTCGACCGCATGCTCGCGGTGGGCGGGGAGCTGGTCACCGTCCTGGTGGGGGAGCACGCTCCCGACGGAATCACGGACGTCCTGGCCGAACACCTGCGCGCCGAGCGGCCCGATGTCGAACTGGTGTGCTATCCCGGTGGGCAGACCGATGCGGTGCTGCTGATGGGTGTGGAGTGACATGGCGGTGTTGGCGGACCGGCTCACGGACGTCGTGGGCGCACGGACGGCGAACGCGTTGGCGTCCGCGCTCGATCTGCACACTGTCGGCGACCTGCTGCGGCACTACCCGCGTCGCTACGCCCAGCGCGGTGAACTCACCGACATCGCGGGCCTGGAGATCGGCGAGCACGTCACCGTGCTCGCGCGCATCGAGAGCACCACGAAAAAGCCCATGCGCACCCGCAAGGGCTCCATCCTGGAAGTCACCATCACCGACGGCTCACGCCGGTTGACGTGCGCGTTCTTCGGCAACCAGACGTGGCGCGAACGCGAACTGCGGCCCGGCAGGACGGGACTGTTCGCGGGCAAGGTCACGGCGTTCCGCCGCTCGCTCCAGCTCGCCAACCCCGAGTACGAGCTGATCGACTCCGACTCGGACGACGGGCTGTCGACGGTGGACGACTTCCTCTCCCGGATCATCCCCGTGTATCCCGCGGCGCAGGGGCTGCCGTCGTGGCGGATCTCCAAGGCCGTGCACCAGACGCTGGAGATGCTCGACGCCGAACCCGACCCGCTGCCGGAATGGCTTCGCCGGGAACACGGCCTCCCCACGTTGTTCGAGGCCCTGCACGCCATCCACCGGCCCCGCAGCGACGCCGAGCTGCGCAGCGCGCGCATGCGACTCAAGTGGGACGAGGCGTTGGCGGTGCAGCTCGTGCTGGCGCAGCGGCGCCGGTCGACCGGGGGCAGGACCGCGCCCGCGTGTCCGCCGAAATCGGGCGGTATCGCCGAGGCGTTCGACGAGCGGTTGCCGTTCCGGCTCACCGAGGGGCAGCGCGAGGTCGGGGAGGCGATCAGCGCCGACCTGGCGGGTGAGCACCCCATGAACCGCCTGCTCCAGGGCGAGGTCGGCAGCGGCAAGACCGTCGTCGCGCTGCGGGCGATGTTGCAGGTGGTCGACGCGGGAAGGCAGGCGGCGCTGCTCGCGCCGACGGAGGTGCTGGCCGCGCAGCACGCCAGGTCGCTGCGGGAGTTGCTCGGCGATCTCGCGCGGGCCGGGGAGCTGGGTGGCGCGGAGCGCGCCACGCGCGTCACGCTGCTCACCGGGTCGCTGTCCGCGCGGCAGCGCAAACAGGCGTTGCTGGACGCGGCGAGCGGTGCGGCGGGCATCGTGGTGGGCACACACGCGCTGCTCGGCGAGCACGTGTCGTTCGCCGACCTGGCCCTTGTGGTGATCGACGAGCAGCACCGGTTCGGCGTCGAACAACGGGACGCGCTGCGCTCGCGGGCGGGCGAGGACATCAGCCCGCACGTGCTGGTGATGACCGCGACCCCCATCCCGAGGACGGTCGCCATGACCGTGTACGGCGACCTGGAGACGTCGTCGCTGCGGCAGCTTCCGTCCGGGCGTTCGCCGATCTCGACCACCGTGGTGCCCGCCGCGGAGAAGCCCGCGTGGCTCGAACGCGTGTGGCAGCGGCTGCGCGAGGAGGTCGCCGAGGGACATCAGGCCTACGTCGTGTGCCCCCGGATCGGCGACGAACCGCCGTCGGAGAAGACCGAACGTCCTCCCGTCGCGGTGCTCGACCTCGTGCCGGAGCTGGAGAACGGCCCGCTGGCGGGGTTGCGGATCGGCGTTCTGCACGGCCGGCTCCCCGGTGACGAGAAGGACGCGGTGATGCGTGCCTTCGCCGCCGGGGAGCTCGACGTCCTCGTGGCCACCACGGTGATCGAGGTCGGTGTCAACGTTCCCAACGCCACGGTGATGGTCATCATGGACGCCGACCGGTTCGGGGTCAGCCAGCTCCACCAGCTCCGGGGCCGGGTCGGCCGGGGGAACGTGCCGGGATTGTGCCTGTTGGTCACCGAGGCGCTCGAGGGGACGTCCGCTCGGGCGCGGCTCGCGGCCGTCGAATCGACCACCGACGGGTTCGAGCTGTCGAAGCTGGACCTGGAGTTGCGCCGGGAGGGGGACATCCTCGGCGCGGCACAGTCGGGCAAGCGTTCCGGGCTCAAGCTGTTGTCCCTGCTGCGGGACGAGGAGATCATCGCGCGGTCCCGCCGGGTGGCTCAGCGGGTGGTGGCGGCCGATCCGGAGCTCACCGAGCATCCGGGTCTCGCCGCGCTGGCCGCCGACATGATCGACGATGAGCGTGCGGAGTACCTGGAGAAAACCTGACCCGCCGTGTCCGCAGCCTGTGCACGCGTGTCCGCAGTCTGTGCACGGGTGTTCGCATCTCACGATGAGGAACGGGCACCAGTCGTCGCGTGAGGTGCGGACACGCGTACGTGAGGTGCGGACACGCGTGCATGAGGTGCGGACACGCCGTTCCGGGGTATCCACGGCGCGGAGCGCATGAGGCCCGTCACGGGCTGTTGATCTCCCTTTGAGCACGGCAACCGAGGTAACGTGCTCGCGACCGATCCATACGAGGAAGGAACGGGCATGTTCCGCAAGGTACTCGTCGCCAACCGTGGTGAGATCGCGATCCGAGCGTTCCGGGCAGCGTATGAATTGGGCGCGGGAACGGTCGCGGTGTTCCCCCACGAGGATCGAAACTCCCTTCATCGGCTGAAGGCCGACGAGGCGTACGAGATCGGGGAACCGGGCCATCCGGTGCGGGCGTACCTGTCGGTCGACGAGATCGTGGGGGCCGCCCAGCGGGCGGGGGCCGACGCGATCTACCCCGGATACGGCTTCCTCTCCGAGAACCCCGACCTCGCCCGCGCGTGCGCCGAGGCGGGAATCACCTTCATCGGCCCGAGCGCCGAGGTCCTGGAGCTGACGGGTAACAAGGCGCGGGCCGTGGCCGCCGCCCGCGAGGCGGGCGTGCCCGTACTCGGCTCGTCCCAACCTTCCTCCGATGTGGACACCCTCGTGGAGGCGGCCGAGGAACTCGGTTTCCCCCTGTTCGTCAAGGCCGTGGCGGGCGGCGGCGGTCGGGGCATGCGGCTGGTGCACGACCGTGCCTCGCTGCGGGAGTCGATCGAGGCCGCCGCTCGCGAGGCCGAGTCGGCGTTCGGCGATCCCACCGTGTTCCTGGAGAAGGCGGTGGTGGAGCCCCGGCACATCGAGGTGCAGATCCTCAGCGACGGCACGGGCGACGAGAACGGCGTCATCCACCTGTACGAGCGCGACTGCTCGGTGCAGCGCAGGCACCAGAAGGTGATCGAGCTGGCGCCGGCGCCGAACCTCGACCCGGAACTGCGGGAACGCATTTGTGCCGACGCCGTCCGCTTCGCCCGTCAGATCGGCTATCGCAACGCGGGCACGGTGGAGTTCCTCGTCGACCGGGACGGCAACCACGTCTTCATCGAGATGAACCCGCGCATCCAGGTGGAGCACACGGTGACCGAGGAGGTCACCGACGTCGACCTGGTGCAGGCGCAGATGCGGATCGCCGCGGGCGAGACGTTGAGCGACCTCGGCCTGTCGCAGGACACCGTGTACCTGCGGGGCGCGGCGCTGCAGTGCCGCATCACCACCGAGGACCCGGCCAACGGGTTCCGCCCGGACACCGGCATGATCAGCGCCTACCGCTCGCCGGGCGGGTCGGGCATCCGCCTCGACGGCGGCACCACGTTCGCGGGCACGGAGATCAGCGCGCACTTCGACTCCATGCTCGTCAAGCTCACCTGTCGAGGCCGCACGTTCGGCGCCGCCGTCGACAAGGCCCGGCGCGCGGTGGCGGAGTTCCGCATCCGGGGCGTGGCGACGAACATCCCGTTCCTCCAGGCCGTTCTCGACGACCCCGACTTCCGGGCCGGACGGGTCACCACGGCGTTCATCGAACAGCGCCCGCACCTGCTGACGGCACGGCACTCGGCCGACCGTGGCACGAGGCTGCTCACCTATCTCGCCGACGTGACCGTCAACAAGCCCCACGGTGAGCGGCCTCGGGTGATCGACCCGGTGAAGAAGCTGCCGTCCGTCCCGAAGGGGGAACCACCCGCCGGATCGAAGCAGAAGCTCACCGAACTCGGCCCCGAGGGATTCGCGCGGTGGCTGCGTTCGTCGCCGTACCTCGGCGTCACCGACACGACGTTCCGGGACGCCCACCAGTCGCTGCTGGCCACGCGCGTGCGGACCAAGGATCTGCTCGCGGTCGCCCCGGTGGTGGCGAAGACCCTGCCGCAACTGCTGTCGGTGGAGTGCTGGGGTGGAGCCACCTACGACGTGGCACTGCGGTTCCTCGCCGAGGACCCGTGGGAGCGGCTCGCCGCGTTGCGCGAGGCCATGCCCAACATCTGCCTCCAGATGCTGCTGCGGGGCCGCAACACCGTGGGATACACGCCGTATCCCACCGAAGTCACCGAGGCGTTCGTGGAGGAGGCCACCGCCACCGGCATCGACATCTTCCGCATCTTCGATGCCCTCAACGACGTCGAACAAATGCGTCCCGCCATCGACGCGGTGCGGGCCACGGGGACGGCGGTGGCGGAGGTGGCGCTCTGCTACACCTCCGACCTGTCGAACCCCGAGGAGAAGACCTACACGCTCGACTACTACCTCAAGCTCGCCGAACAAATCGTCGGTGCGGGCGCGCACGTCCTCGCCATCAAGGACATGGCCGGGTTGCTGCGAGCCCCCGCCGCGGCCAGGCTCGTGAGTGCGTTGCGCAAGGAGTTCGACCTGCCCGTGCACGTCCACACGCACGACACGGCGGGCGGTCAGCTCGCGACCTACCTCGCCGCGATCAACGCGGGAGCGGACGCCGTGGACGGTGCCGTGGCCTCGATGGCGGGCACCACGTCGCAGCCGTCGTTGTCGGCCCTCGTGGCCGCCACCGACCACTCCGACCGGCCGACCGGCCTCGACCTGGGCGCGGTGAGCGATCTCGAACCGTACTGGGAGGTCGTGCGCAAGATCTACGCGCCGTTCGAGGCCGGACTCGCCTCACCCACCGGCCGTGTGTACCACCACGAGATTCCGGGCGGGCAGTTGTCGAACCTGCGCACCCAGGCCGTGGCGCTCGGGCTGGGCGACCGGTTCGAGGAGATCGAGTCGATGTACGCGGCGGCCGACCGCATTCTCGGCCACCTCGTGAAGGTCACGCCATCGTCCAAGGTGGTGGGTGATCTCGCGCTGCACCTCGTGGGCGCGGGTGTCTCGCCGGAGGACTTCGAGGCCGACCCCGGCAAGTACGACATCCCCGACTCCGTCATCGGGTTCCTGCGCGGCGAGCTGGGTGACCCGCCCGGCGGCTGGCCCGAGCCGTTCCGCACCAAGGCGTTGGCGGGCAGGCCCGAGGCCAGGTCCATCGTGGAACTGTCGGACGACGACAGGCGGGCGCTCGCCGACGACCGCAGGGCGACGTTGAACCGGCTGTTGTTCCCCGGCCCGACGAAGGAGTTCGAGACTCACCGGCACGCCTACGGCGACACGAGCGTGTTGCCGAGCAAGGACTTCTTCTACGGGTTGCGGCCCGGCGAGGAGTACGCCGTCGACCTGGAACCGGGCGTTCGGCTGCTCATCGAGCTGGAGGCCATCGGTGAGGCGGACGAGCGCGGTATCCGCGTCGTCATGGCGTCGCTGAACGGACAATTGCGGCCCATCCAGGTCCGCGACCGTTCGGTGGCCAGCGACCTGCCCGCGAAGGAGAAGGCCGACAAGAACAACCCGAAGCATGTCGCGGCACCGTTCGCCGGTGTGGTGACGGCGACGGTGTCCGAGGGCGACACCGTCAAGGCGGGGGACACGGTGGCGACGATCGAGGCGATGAAGATGGAAGCCGCCATCACCGCACAGGAGAGTGGCCGGGTGGCACGCCTGGCCATCAACTCGGTGCAGCAGGTGGAGGGCGGCGACCTGCTGGTGGTGCTGGAGTAGCCGGTCCGTTCCGAGGCCACCGGCGGGTGCTCGGTGGCCTCGGAGACCGGTGCCGGTCCGGTCGGCCGACGTCGCCACGCAACGGAAAGGGCACCGAGGAGCAGTCACGGATCGGCGAGCATGGTCGAGCACTAGTGTGATCCCATGCGTGTTCACGCCGTGGCGCAGTGGCAGGGAGCGGGCTGGTCGAACGCGGAGACCCGGCTGCCGACCGGATGCGCCGAACTCGCCTCGCTCGCCGAGGAGGTCCTGGGCACCTCGGTGCTGCGCGTGCCCGTCGCCACCGCCGGGTCCCCGACCGAACGGGGGGTGCGCAACCGCGCCGCGCTGCTCGCCGGGCGCGCTGCGCAGTTGGCGGCGTTGGAAAACCCCGAGGGCCCGGTTCTCACACTCGGAGGTGACTGCGGCGTCGACCTCGTGCCGATCGGGGTCGCCCGCTACCGGTACGGGCCGAACCTCGGGGTGCTGTGGTTCGACGCGCACGCCGACGCCAACACCCCGGAGACCTCACCGTCGGCCGCCTTCCACGGCATGGTGCTGAGGGCGCTGCTCGGCGAGGGCGACGACGACTTCGTCGCGAACCCGGCGGTGGCTCCCGGACGCGCCGTGCTGGTGGGCACGCGCTCGTTCGACCGCGCCGAGGAGGAGGCCGTGCGGTCCGGGCTGCTGCGCCACGTGTCCTCGCCCGCGGAGCCCGACCGGGTGGTCGCCGCCGTGCGGGCATCCGGCGCCGAGGCCGTGTACGTTCACGTCGACGTCGACGTGCTCGACCCCACGGCGTACACGGGCACGCACTATCACGAACCCGGCGGCCTTACCGTCGAGCGGCTCGTCGCCTGCCTCGACGCGCTCGCCGAGTTCGACGTCGTCGGAGCGGCGATCACGGAGTGCACGGCGGGGGACCGGACGGAGTCGTCGACGTTGATCCCCGTGGTGGAGGCGTTGGCTCGGCGCCTGGGGGCCTGAGCGCAGACGTTGTCATCGCCGCACAACACAGCCGGAAGATTTCGTCATATCAGCACGAAGATCGGCCGTTCTTGTGATTCCGGTGATACCTTTTTGATCATTGCTGAACCGGGGCGTGGCGAGTGGCATCCCTCAACGTTGTGGGAAGGAGCTTGTCGGTGTGACGGGACAATCAGCGGACGAGGCCGTCGAGTCGACCATGCTTCCGAGCCAACTCGCGCAGATCATGCGGCCCGAGTTGGAAAGCGTCGCCGACGAGATCGTCGCCGAGATCCGCGCGCTGATCCCGGAGTACCGCCGCCCCCTCGACGGCCCTTACGGCAAGAGCATCAAGGCGGGAGTCCGGCACGCGGTGTCACTGTTCGTGGCGCAGATCGCCGATCCGAGCGCGTCCACGAAACATGCTCACGAGGTGCATCGCAGGCTCGGCCAGTACGAGATGCGGGAGGGCCGCAGCCTCGACACCCTGCAGGCTGCCTACCGGGTGGGCGCGCGCGTGGCATGGCGGCGGATCATGAAGATCGGGCGCAACAGTGGGTTCTCGTCCACTGTGATGTCGCAGTTGGCCGACGCGATGCTCGGGTTCATGGACGAGCTGGCCTCGGTGGCGCTCGACGGGTTCCTCGAGGCGAAGGCGTGTTCGGCCGACGCGCTCGACACCTGGCGGCGGCGGTTGCTCCAGTTGATCCTCGAACGTCCCGCCGTGCCGCCCGAGGCGATCGAGGAGCTCGCCCAGCTCGTGGGGTGGCCGACGCCGAAGACGGCCACGCCGGTGGCCGTGCGGCCGTTGGTCCCGCTCCGGGGTGCCCAGCGGCCCACCCTCGACGCGGACGTGCTCGCCGAACTCAGCGGGGTCGAGCCCCGGCTGCTCGTCCCCGGTGTCGTCACGCGGGAACGGATCGCCGCGCTGGAGCAGGCGCTGCCGCGTTGCCGGTTCGCGGTGGGGCCGTGCGTGCCGTTGGACTCGGTGGCCGATTCCCTGCGATGGGCGCGCAAGGCTCTGGTCCTGGTCGACGAGGGGGCGTTGCCGCCGCGCAGGGTGGTGTGGGTGCAGGAGTGCCTTCCGGCGGTGTTGTTGCATTCGGACGAGTCGCTGGCCCAGCAGTTGCGCGGCAGGCTGCTCACGGCACTGGACGGGTTCACGGCCCGGCAGCGGGAGCGGATGCTGGAGACGTTGCGGGCCTGGCTGGACGCGCAGGGACACGTGCTCGACATGGCCGAGCGGTTGTCGGTGCACCCGCAGACCGTGCGGTACCGGATGAGGCAGTTGGAGGCGGTGTTCGGCGACCGGCTGCGTGACCCGGACGCGCGGTTCGAGCTCGAACTGGCGCTGCGTGCCCTGCCGTCGGCTCCCTGGCGGAACGGCGCGGTGCCTCGCCCCCGGACCACCCCCACCCCGACGTAGGACCGTGTCCGCAGGTTGTGCACTCGTGTCCGCAGGTTATGAACGGGTGTTCGTAGCGTGTGCTGCGGACATCCGTACGCAGGCTGCGGACACGAGTACACCAAGTGCGGACACGGGTTCACAGGCTGCGGACACGGTGGTCAGAGTTGGGAGAGGTTCGTCAGCAGCCAGCGGTCGTCGTGCTTCGTCGCGGTGACGAGCAGTTGCGCCGCCGCGGTGGTGGGTTCGCCGTCCCCGCGGACGGAGACCTGATCGGCGAACACCAGCACCTCCGCGCGCTCGGACGTCAAGGACAGCACCGCGGAGTCCACCACCCGCGTCGTGACGGTGAGGCGTTGCTCCGGCGCCTTGTCGCTGACCTGGACGAACAATTGCCGGTACTGCTCGCGTGCAGGGTCCCGCAGCAGGTCCTCGGCGGCACGCCGGGTGCTCTCCACGTCGTCGAACCGGTAGGTGAGCACCTTGTTCACCGCTCGCGTGACCGCCGAACGCACTTCCACCGTGGCATCGGTGTCGACGTGGGCGAGGTTGCGTGCCGTCTCCGACGTCCGCAGCGAGTCGGCCAGCACGGTGCAGGTGGCGCCGATGCCCGCGAGCAACGCCGCGACCACCAGAAGTGTCAGGACTCGGCGGTTCACTCCGGACCCCCCACGGCGACCGTCTCGAACGTCTCCACCTTCCAGCCCTCGTCGGTGTGCCGAAGGCGGGCGCGGTAGCGGTTGCGCGCGTATCCCGGTTCGGCGCCTGCGCGGACGCTGGTGACCTCCACGGCGGCGAGCAGGACGGCCCGGCCGTGGTCGGCGTCGAATTCGCTCAGCGCCGCGTGGAGCACCCTCCCCGTGACGGTGGTTCCGGCCTGCTCGGGGGTCGTGAGCGTGGTGGGGTCGGCGTTCGCCAGTTCGGCGTGCAACGCGCCCGTCGTGGCGGACAGCCACCGTCGCAGTCCCGCCTCGACGTCGTCGTGGTCCATTGTGGTCAGCTCCACCATACGTTCGCGGCCCTGCCGCAGTGCTTCGTCACGTGCCTCGGCGGTGTTCAGACCGTCGTCGGTGATCGCGCCGACCCACGACAGCGCCGCCCAGACGGCGAAGACGGCCGCGACGACGACCGCCGTCCCCGCGAGCGCGGTCAGGCTCGTGGCCCGGCTCAGCCTTCGTCGAGCCACAGCAGGTCCTCCAGGGATTCACGGGTTCCCTCGTCGTGGGTCACGTCGAGACCGCCGGGGATCGCCACCGAGGGCAGTCCGCCCTTGGGGACGTGTTGCGAGGTGCGCGCGGGCGTCGTGCCGTGGGGCAGGGTGCACGCGGCGGCGGTGTTGAACGGCGCGGCCCCGGTGTCCTCCCCACTGCGATACTCGGTGCCCTCGTAGCCGCGGAAACACGGCAGGGGGTCGAAGAATGTCAACGCCACCGAGAACTTGTCGCCGTCGAGGGCGGCGGAGGTGGCGGCGGTGGCCTTCGGCAGCATCACGAACAGGTGGTTCAGTCCGTCCACCCTGGCCGAGAACAGTTGAGAGGTCGTCAGCAGGTTGGCGATGAGCACCGAGAGGCCGGGATCGGTGTCGCGCAGCAGTGCGCTGACCTCCGTGGCGGCTTCGGGGGCCCGAGCGATGAGTTCCCGGAGATCGCCGTCCGCCTCGGCGAGTTCGGCCGCGAACTGCTCGGCGTTGTCGGCGAACGACCGCCAAGCATCGGCCGACTCGGCCTGGGTGCGCAGCACCGTCGCGCCGTCCCGGATGAGTGCCGAGGTCTGCGGCAGGTACTCGGTGGCGGTGTGGGTGAACTCGCGTGAGGAGTCCAACAGCAACTGCAGGTCGTCGCCCGTGCCGTGGAAAGCGGTGTAGAGCTCGTCCACCACCGTGCGCACCGAGTCGGTGGGAACGGACTCGGTGAACGTGGTGAGGTTGTTCAGCAGGGTGTCCACGCTGAGCGGCAGTGTGGTGGAGCCGCGGGGAATCACCGACCCGTCGGTGAGGTACGGGCCGCCGTCCGAAAGGGGTTGAAGGTCCACGTACTGCTCGCCGACGGCCGACCGGTTGGCGACGACGGCGCGGGAGTTCGCGGGGATCGGCGGCGCGTCGTCGTCGATCACCAGGTCGGCCTCCATGCCGTCGTCGGTGAGCCGCAGCGCGCCGACCTCGCCGACGGCGACGCCCCGGTAGGTGACCTCGCTGCCGGTGAACAGTCCGCCCCCGTCGGCCAATTGCAGCCGCACGACGGGACCGCCGGCCCCGAAGAGCCTGTCGAGGCCCGCGTAGCTCGCGCCGACGAACGCGGTGGCGGTGAGCGCCACCACGGCGAACGCGACGAGTTGGGTCTTGACCCGCCGGGTGAGCATCAGCGGTCACCTCCGTCGGCCGGGGTGTCGGTGGTCGGCAACGGCAGCATGGGGATCGGGGCGGTGTAGTCGTCGGCGGGCACGACGTGCACGAAGGCGTTGAGGTAGTCGCCCTCGACGCTGTCGAGAACGGCGTCGGTGAAGGGGAACGTCGCGAGGATCTCCAGGGACCGCGGCAACGACTGGCCCGCGTCGGCGAGCCCCCGGAGCGTGGGGGCGAGGGCTTCGAGGTCGGCCACGAGGTCCTCTCTCGTCTTGTGGATGACGTCCACCGCGACGTCGGACAGCTCGTCCAGGGAATCGAGCATCGTCACGAGCAGCTCCCGCTGGTCGCGCAGTTCTGCGAGGCCGGGGGTGAGGTCGTTGAGTGCGCCCCGGATGGCGTCCTCGCGCTCGGAGAGCGTGGCCGAGAGCCGGTTGAGGCCGTCGAGCGCGTCCGTGATCTCGTCGCGGTGCGCGTCCAGATCGGACACCAGGTGGTCGAGGTGGGAGAGGAACTCTTTGATCTCGGTCTCGTTGCCCGTCAGCACCTCGTTCAGCTCGCGGTTGATCGTGCGGAGCTGGGCGATGCCACCGCCGTTGAGCAGCAGGGACAGCGCGCCGAAGACCTCCTCCACCTCCACGTGCCGGTTGGTGCGGGACACGGGGATGAGCGCGCCGTCGGTGAGCGGGGCCCACGGTTCGTCCTCGGGATGCCGGGGAGCCTCCAGTTCCACGAACTTCTCGCCGAGCAGGCTGGACTGACGGAGGTTGGCCAGCGTGTCGGCGGGCAGCTCCACGTCACCGTTGATGAGCAGGACGACTTCCGCCTGCCAGTCGTCGGTGTCGGCCAGTTCGATGGACTCGACCCTGCCGACGGCCACGTCGTTGACCTTCACGGCGGCGTGCGGCACGAGGTCCAGCACGTCGTCGAAGTGCGCCGTGACCCGGTAGGGGTGGTCGCCGACGTCGGCGCCACCGGGCAGGGGAAGGTCGTGGGCCCCGTCGAAGTCCGCTACTGCGCAACCGGTGGCCAGCAGGCACGCCGTGACGGCCACGGCGGTGAACGTGGTTCGTCTCGTCACCGCGAACCTCCGGGCTCTTCCAGGTATTCCAGCGGGGTGACCCGGCCTTGCAGCGTTCCGCTTCGCGGGTCGAAGGCGTTGTAGGCGTTCTCGGCGGCGGCCGGGGCGATGTCGAGCGCCTCGGCCAGCGAGGCACGGCGCTCGACCACGAGCTGGGTGATGTCGGCGAGGTCGTCCACACTCGACTTGAACGCGGCGCGGTTGTCGGCCACGAACTCCTGGAGGTCCGCGAGCGCGTCGCCGAGCAGGTTCAGCGCCGCGGAGAGCTCCTCCTTGTCGGCGGCCAGGGTCTCGGTCACGCTCGCGAGCTGTTCGGTGGCCTCGCGCACCCGCGTGTCGTTGCCCGCGAGCATCGCGGTGAACACCGACAGCGAGTCGATGGTGGCGAAGAGGTCGTCGTCGGACTCGGCGAGCGTGCGGGCCAGCTCACCGAAGTCGCGCACGGTCCGGGAGAACGACTCCCCGTTGCCGTCGAGTACCCCGGCGCCCGTGTCGAGGAGGTCGGACAGGGCTCCGTCGGCGTTGGCCCCGTCGGGGCCGAGCGCGGTGGCGAGGTCGTCGAGGCTGGTGTACAGCTCGTCGAGTTCCACGGGGACGGCGGTGCGGGAGCTGGGGATCACGGCGCCGTCGGCGATCCGGGGCCCGCCGTGGGCGAGATCGGAGAGCTGCACGTACCGGTCGGCGACGACGCTCGGCGAGACGATGAGCGCGCGCGTGTCCTTCGCGACCGGCGCGTCGGCGTCCACGGTCATCGTCAGCCGCACGCGTGTCGGTTCGGGGGTCACCGACACGACCTCGCCGACGCGCACGCCGAGCACCTTCACGTCCGAGCCGGGATACACGCCCACGGCGCGGTCGAAGTACGCCGTCACGGTCTTGTCGCCGTGGTCGCCGAACACCCACCACAGCGCTCCGGCCGTCGCGACGGCGGCCACGAGGAGAACCGTGGCGATCCGTGTGGTGCGGGTCCACCTCGGCACGTCGGTCACCTCCGATCCGGGGGTTCGCAGGGATGGCGGTTCTCCGGCACGAGCCCGCACAGGTAGACGTCGAGCCAGCGGCCGCTGCCCGCGGCGTTGTTGACGACCCGGAAGTACGGTCCGGCGAGTTCGAGCGCGCGGTCGAGGTCGTCGCGGTGCCGCTGGAGGATCTCGGTCACCTCGGTCAGCGCGTCCAACGTGGGGGCGAGCTGCTCGGTGTTGTCGGCGACGAGCCCGGAGACCTGCTCGGCGAGGTCGCGCGCGCCGGTGAGGAGCTGGTGGATGGCGTCACGTCGGCGGTCGAGTTCGGTGAGCAGCAGGTTGCCGTCGTCGATGAGCCGGTCGAACTCGTCGCTGGAGTCGGCGAGCGTGTCCGCCACGGTGTGCGCGTTGGAGAGGAGCTCGGCGAGCTCCTCGTCGCGTGAGGCGATCGTCCGCGACAACGCGGAGAGGCCGTCGAGCGCGTTGCGGACGTGTTCCTCGGCGCCGTCGAAGGTCTCCCCGAGGGTGCGGAAGCTCTCGGCGAGCTGTTCGGTGTCGATGGCGCCCGCCGTCGCCGCGAGTTGCTCGAAGGCGGCCGTGACGTCGTATGGCGTGGTGGTGCGACTCAACGGGATGGGCTCGTCGGGGTCCAGCACGGTGTCGCCCGTCGGGTGCAGGGCGAGATACTTCTGCCCCAACAACGTCTTGATCTTGATTTCCGCCGTCGTGCGGTTGCCGATCCAGGCGTCGGAGACGCGGAAGGAGACGAGGACGCGGTCCTCGGCGAGTTCCACGTCGGTGACTTCGCCGACCTTGATCCCGGCCACGCGGACCTCGTTGGACGGCACGAGCCCGGCGGCCTCGGCGAACTCGGCCTGATAGGTGGTCCCGCCGCCGATCAGTGGCAGGTTCTCGTAGTTGACCGCCGCCACGGTGGCTCCCACCAGCACCGCCGTGCCCACGATGCCGAGAGTCAACGGGTTGCGTTCGCGGAAGGACTTCATCGGTGGCACCTCGCGGGGAGGACTCCGTCGTTGATCTGCGTCGGAGGGTCGGTGAGCAACACCGCGTCGCAGAGATAGAAGTTGAGGAACGAGCCGTAGGAGGCGATGCGGCCGATCTCGGTGAACTTCTCCGGTGTCGTGACCAGGAAGCGTTCCACATCGTCGGAGGAGGACACGAGCGTCTCCGACACCTCGCGCAACCCCGCGATGCTTTCCTTGAGCGGCTGCCGTGCCGTCTCGAACAGCCCCGCCGTGGCCGTGGTGAGTGCCGCCATGCCCTCGACGGACTCGCCGATGGCCTCGCGGTCGTCCGCCAGTCCGGTCACCAGCTCCTGAAGTGTCGACACCAGGGTGGTCAGGGCGTCGCCCTCGTTGTTGATCGTGTCGAGCACCGAGTTCAGGTTCGTGATCACCTCACCGATCACCCGGTCGCGCTCGGCGAGCGTGGCGGTGAGCGATCCCGTGTGGGCGAGCAGGCTCTCCACGGTGCCGCTCTCGCCCTGCAGCACCTGGATGATCTCGCCGGAGAGCTGGTTGACCTCCTCGGGGTCCAGGGCGGAGAACAGTGGTTGGAAACCGTGGAACAGCTCGGTGAGGTCCAGCGCGGGGCGGGTGCGCTCCAGCGGGATCTCCGCTCCCGGCTCCAGGTAGTCGGTGCTCGGCTGCTCACCCCGCTCCAACGCGATGTAGCGTTGCCCGATCATGTTGCGGTAGCGGATGATCGCCATGGTGTCGGCGGGCAGCCTGCGTGAGGAGTCCACGGAGAAGTGCACGCGGGCGAGGTGCTGATCGATGATCTCCAGCTCGTCCACCTGACCGACCCGGACGCCGGCGATCCGTACGTCATCTCCGGGGTTGAGCGAGGTGACGTCGGTGAACCTCGCGCTGTAGGAGGTGCGTTCGGACACCCCGACGTTCGAGATGGACAGGGCGAGCAGCGCCGTGGCCACCGTGGTGACGAGCACGAACGCGAGGCCCTTGAGCAGCGGCGCGAGGAGTTTTCTCACTTCAGCGTCACCTCCGTGCCCCGGTAGACGGGGCCGACGAGGACACTGCTCCAGTCGGGCACCTCGTCGGCCCCGACGCCGAGTTCCCCGGCGAGCAGGGTGGACAGCAGTTGGCGTTCCTGCGGCGAGTTCGGCAGTCCCAGGTCGGTCCCGTTCTCGTGGTCGGGCACCAGCGCGCCCGTTCCGGCCCGCGGCGGGGCCGGGGACATGCCTTCGCGGGGCGTGACACCGCTGGGATAGCACCGAGGTCCCGAGTCGGCGGTGTAGACCGGGTCGTCGGCACCCGGCCGGTAGGCGCCTCGCGATTCGGTGACCAGACGACCCTCCATCCGCAGTCCCGGCTCGTTCGTGCCCGCGCCGAGGACCGCGTCCATGGCCGGCTTCAACTCGTCGAGCGCGCGCAGCGTGCACGCGAAACTTGGGGAGTAGCGCGCGGCCACTTCCAGCGGGGCCCGGCTCTCCGCCGAGAGCCGAATGAGGTTGTCGGCGTTGGAGCGCAGGAACGTGGTGACATCGCCCGACGTCGTGGTCACCTGCGCGTAGAGCTGCCGAAGCTGGGGACCCTGCTCCTCCACGGTGCCGAGCGTCACGGCGGTGTCGGTGAGTGCGTCGAGCAGATCGGGCGAGATGTCGCCGTAGAGCTGGGCCACCTCGCCGAGGTCGCGGATGTTGTCGTGCAACTCCGGCAGGTTCGGGTTGAACTCCTCAAGGTAGTTCGCCGCCCGCACCAGTGTGTCGCCGACGAGTTCGCCGCGGCCGTCCAACGCCGTGGCCACCGCGCTGAGCGTGCTGGCGAGCTTCTGCGGCTGCACGGCCTTCAGAACGGGCAACAACTCGTCGAACGCCCGCTCCAGCTCGATCGCGTTCTCCGACCGGTCCTGGTCGATCACGTCGCCGTCGGATAGCGGAGCAGCCGTCGAGTTGTCGGGAATGGAGAGTTGCACGTATCGCTCGCCGAACAGGGTCTTCGGCACGAGCAGCGCGGTCACGTCCTTGGGGAGTCGGGAGACGGTGTCGGGGTCGAGTGCCAGTTCGACCTCGGCCCCACCGGGTACGGCCTTGATCGAGCGCACCTCGCCGACGAGGACGCCCCGCGCCTTGACGTCGGAGTTCTCGCGCAGTTGGTTCCCCACCCGGTCGGTGCGCAAGGTCACCGTCACCGAGTCGGTGAACTGCTTGTCGTAGATGCGCACCGACAGGTCCACCAACAACACGAGAACGAGGCAGAAGGCCAGTCCGGTCAGGCGGACACCGAGCTTGCGCAGTCGTGTGTTCCTCATCCCGCCACCCGTACGGTCGTCGTCGCGCCCCAGATCGCGAGGCTGGCGAAGAAGTCGATCAGAGCCACCGCGACGATCGCGGTGCGGACCGCGCGTCCGACGGCGACGCCCACGCCGGCGGGGCCGCCTCGCGCGTGGAAGCCGTAGTAGCAGTGGGTGAGCACCACCACCACGCTGAACAACAACACCTTCCCGAACGACCAGAGCACGTCCTCCGGCGGCAGGAACAGGCCGAAGTAGTGGTCGTAGGTGCCTTCGGACTGGCCGTAGAACCACACGGTGATCTGGCGGGAGGCGACGTAGGAGGTCAGCAGTCCTATCGCGTACAGCGGGATGATGGCGCAGAACCCGGCGATGATGCGTGTCGTCACGAGGTAGGGCACGCTCGGCACGCCCATGACCTCCAGCGCGTCGACCTCCTCGGAGATCCGCATGGCGCCGAGTTGGGCCGTGAATCCGCACCCCACCGTGGCCGACAGCGCGAGCCCCGCCACGAGCGGGGCGATCTCACGGGTGTTGAAGTACGCGGAGATGAAGCCCGCGAACGCCGCCGTGCCCACTTGATTCAGCGCCGTGTAGCCCTGCAGTCCGACGACCACGCCGGTGAACATCGTCATCCCGACCATCACGCCGACCGTGCCGCCGATCACCGCGAGCGCGCCGCTGCCGAAGCTCACCTCCGCGAGCAGGCGCACGATCTCCCGTGGATAACGCCGTAGCGCGCGCGGAACCCATGCCAGGGCGCGCAGGCTGAACAGCACCGACTCACCGAGGGTGTCCAGGAACGACAGTCGGCGGTCGAGGCTCGCCGCCGCGCGTTGTCCGACAGGTGTGGTGGTCACGGCCTCACATCCCCTTCGGAGGCACGAGCTGGAGGTACACGGTGGTCAGGACGAAGTTCACGCAGAACAGCAGCAGGAACGTGATGACCACGGACTGGTTCACCGCGTCCCCGACTCCCTTCGGGCCCGGCGCGGGGTTGAGGCCCCGGTACGCGGCCACGACACCGGCGACGAAGCCGAAGACGAGCGCCTTGATCTCACTGATCCAGAGGTCGGGGAGCTGGGCGAGCGCCGAGAAGCTCGCGAGGTAGGCGCCGGGAGTGCCGTCCTGCATGACGACGTTGAAGAAGTAACCGCCGCACACCCCGACGACGCTCACCATGCCGTTGAGGAACACGGCCACGGCCATCGCGGCGAGTACCCGCGGTACCACGAGCCGCTGCACGGGGGAGACCCCCAGCACCTCCATGGCGTCGATCTCCTCGCGGATGGTGCGCGAACCGAGGTCCGCGCACATCGCGGAGCCGCCCGCTCCCGCGATGAGCAGTGCCGTGACGATGGGGCTGGCCTGCTGGATGATGGCGAGCACGCTGGCCGCGCCGGTGAACGACTGCGCCCCGATCTGGGTGGTCAGTGAGCCGACGTGCAGTGCGATCACTCCGCCGAACGGGATGGCCACGAGCGCCGTCGGCAGGATCGACACGCTGGCGATGAACCAGAACTGCTGCACGAACTCCCGGAACTGGAACGGTCGGCGGGGGAGGCAGCGGAGAACGTCGAGCGCCAAGGCGTACATCCTGCCGGTCTGCCGCAGCGCGGCCGCGCCGGGAAACGAACGCTCGACTTCGTTGTCGACGGCCACTCGCGCTCCTTCGTTCGGCGAAAACCCGGTTCCATTTTCTCGGTGGAACCTCTGTTTCAATTTTCTTTCCCCGTCCTCGTTGGGGGTTCGCTGACAATAACGCCGCCCGGTTCGGCTGGTTACGCGCCAGTTTTTGAGCGTTGATGACAATTTTTCGAACAGTTTTCGTCCGATGGTGCGCGCTCGCGTATCCGTCGGTCGGGTCGATCCGTTGATTGGCCTGCTCGAACAAAGGAGAGGAGGGATTTTCTGTAGGTCGTGACAACCGTTGCGCCGAAAGAGCGAGGAGTGTTCGGGAAACGTTGATGTTTCTTGTTCGTTTCCTGGTCAGCGGTTACCGTACTGGCTGGTAGGTTCGCCTTCCGGCTCCTACCGGCAAGCATCGTCGGCCGATGTTCGCGGGTCAGGATCGATTGTTCCCGCGTCGCTTGCTTCCACCCGTTCGTCTGTCCACCTGGGAAAGGAATCGCTATGCGTAGGCGCGTCATGAGCATCGTCGCTACCAGCGCCGCGGCGACGTTCGCCCTCGGTCTCACAGCCATGTCCGCATCGGCTCAGCAGCAGGAGTGGATCGTGGACCCGGGTGGTGACTACACCGCTGAGTCCGCGACGACGGTGTTGACCAACACGGCTAACGGCGTGACGCTCGACTGCACGGACTCCGACGCCACCGGCTTCCTTGACGGCAGCGCGAGCGGTTCGCCCGCGCAGTTGGGGACGATCGACGACATCTCCTGGGGGAGCTGTTCCGGCCCGCTCGGACTCACGTTCGAGGTCATTCCGCAGAACCTGCCGTGGTCGATCAACGGTGAGTCCTACGCGGACGGTGTCACCACCGGCTACATCGGTGGTGTCGTGGCGAGCCTGAGCGGCCCCGGTTGCGAAGCGACGGTCGAGGGCGAGGCGCCCGGTACGTACGACAACGCCACCGACACGCTCGCCCCGCACCCGATCGAGGGCTCCCCGCACACGTTGACGGTGACGTCCGTCGACTCGCTCGCGAACTGCTTCGGCCTGATCAGCACGGGTGACGTGGTCACGTTCGAGGGCGCGTACGTGGTCACGCCGGGCCAGGACGTCACGCTCCAGTGACGCCCGTTCCCCCCAACCGGGGCTGAGCGTCCGGTTCGGTCGGACCCGATCCGGCCGGACCGGCGCGCCGTGCCGTCCGTCACGAGCGGACCGGACAGAAGTGAGAAGAGAGGACATGGGACGGAAAGGGAGCAGGGGAGGACGCCTCGCCGCATTCGGCGCGGCGGTGTTGGTGGGAGCACTCGGGGCACCGGCCGCCTCGGGGGGACAATCCACCGGCGACACCCCGTCGCAGCGAGAGTCGGCGGAGTTGCTGTACCACTGCGAGACCGAGTCGGGACAGCGCGACGTGCGGGCCCGGATGGCGCTTTCGCTTCCCGAGACGGCCTCGGGGGAGATCGGCGTGACCCTCCGGGCGACCTTGGGGGAGCAGGTGGTCTCCGAACTCGCCGCCGACGGCGTCGTCGAGGTGACCGGTGTCATGTCGGCGACCGTGCTCGTGCGGAAGACCGACGCCACCGACGCCACGGACGAGCCCGTCCTGCTGTCCGACCTCGCCGTCCCGACGACCCCGCTGCCGACCGACGGCCCGTTGCCTCTCACCGGAACCGGAGCGGTACGGCAGCTCACCACGGACGGCCCCGGCGAGTACCGGGTGTCGGCCGATCGTTTCAACCTCCTGCTCGGCTGGCGTCCTTCCGAGCCCGATCCCGGCGACGGCTCGGACAACGGTACGCGCCCCGATCCGGGGGAGTCCGACCCCGACGAGGAGACCCCGTCGGACACCGCTCCACCGCCCACCACGGACGCCGGCGGAGGCGCGGCACCCGCGGGTCGGCAGCAGTCGCCGCCCGCCCGTGCGTTCGACTGCGTCCCCGCCGAGGGACAGGACACGACGATCACCACGCTCGTCAGGACCGACGACGGCACCACCGAGCCGGTCCCCGACGCGGACGGGCCCCGGCGCCCCGCCGGTGACCGCGCCGGTGAGCGGGTCGGCACGAACGCCGAGCAGGCGGACATCCCGGAGGACTGTGTCGACTTCGCGGACCTGAACAACGCGTGGTGTGCCTACCTGGGCGGTTACACGAACGTCAACCGCATG
Source organism: Saccharomonospora glauca K62 (assembly GCF_000243395.2). Classification (NCBI taxonomy): domain Bacteria; kingdom Bacillati; phylum Actinomycetota; class Actinomycetes; order Pseudonocardiales; family Pseudonocardiaceae; genus Saccharomonospora; species Saccharomonospora glauca. Next base: position 1,005,535 of record NZ_CM001484.1, read on the forward strand.
GACGCCGCCATGCGGATCGACCCCGGAATCGTCAATCTCGCACTGCCGATCATCGGCCCGTGCAACGACGGTTCGGAGTGGTACTGGTACTGCCAGACGGCGAGGGCCGAACTGAGGCACAACGGCAAGAAACAGTTCCCGCCGACCCGGAACTCCTTCCACGCCTTCGACTTCATGCCCAACGAGGCCACGATCGAACTGACCCAGATCGGCGACATGGAGATCGACGTGAGGTCGCAGGTCGTCTCGCCCTACGACGGGTCGGTGGTCGCGCACGCGACGTTGTCCGTGCGGGTCTACGACGTCACCGTGAACGGCGTCGAGCTGGACGTCGGACCGAACTGCCGCACGGAGGAACCGATCACGGTGGAGTTGAAGGCCGACTACCCCGGCGACTACTCCCCCGCTACGGGGGGATTCCTGGACGGTTACTCGAAGATTCCGCCCTTCTCCGGCTGTGGTGTCGACTCCAACCTCGACCCGCTGATCACCGGACTGATCTCGGGCGAGGGCAACTACGTGAAGATGACGCAGGGACAGATCTGCGACATCCGGACCGGACAGTACTGCCCGCCGGTTCCTCCCGAACTACAACGCTGACCCGGCATTACCCCGACCAATTGCGAAGGAGGAACGTGTGATGAGACGTGCGAGAACGAGCGGTGGCAGACGTCGCAGATTGCTGACCGGCGCCCTCGCCACCGTCACCGCGGTGGTGACCGCGGGCGCCGTCGCGTCGGCCGCTCCGGCAGTGGCCGACGAGGTCGAGTCCACACTGGCCGGGAACTGGGCGCCGTTCGATCGGTGTCCGGTCGACGACCCGTCGATGCTCGCCGCCGACGGGGCCGAGCTGGCCGCGTTGTGCCTGGCGTCGTCGTCGGCGTCCGGGACGATGACCATCGGCGAGAAGACCGTGCCGACGTCCGTGACGGACTTGCAGCTCGGGCTGCTCGGTGACGGCGTGAGCTACACCTCCGTGGCGCCGGAGGGAGCGGGCATCCTGGCCGAGCCCGTGACCGTCCCCGGTGGACTGTTGAACCTCATGTGTCCCAGCGACATTCCCGTCCTCACGTCGTTGTGCGAGAAGGCGGCCGACAGCAAGCTCAACCGGGTGGTCGCCACGGTCGAACCCGCCGGGGTCCCCACGGACTTCAACCTCACCGCCGGGCTCGGTGTGGGGCAACCCATCCTGACCCTGCCCGTGAAGATCCGGCTCGACAACCCGCTCCTCGGCAACCACTGCTACATCGGCTCGGAGGAGGAGCCGATTCTGCTGCGTCCCAGGAACGCCTCACAGCCGTCGCTCACCCTCACTCGCTACGCCCCCGACGGCACCACCCAGGCGGGCGGGCCGATGAGCAACATCGAACTGTCCGGCGCCGACCAGATCGACGACTCCTTCACGGTTCCCAAGGCCAACGGGTGCGGCCTGTTCGGCATCCTCGACTGGGCCGTCAACGCCCAGCTCGGCCTGCCCTCCCCCGAGGGAGCCAACAGTCTGGTGCTCCACGACGCCGTGACCACGACCGGCGGTTTCTACAACCCCGCCTCGTTCGCTCCCGACCAGGGCCGCCTGCTGTCCGAGTACTGGCACGCAGCCAACCAGTGAGCCTCGTCCACCGGCCGCTCCGCCTCTCGATCGAGCTCAGGCGGGGTGGCCGGTGGCGAACAGCATCGTCGGGATCTCGTTCTCGGCAAGCCCCAGCAGCGTGCCGACGGCGGCGTCGTCGAACCCGGCCACCGCGCACCCGGCGAGCCCCAGCGCCGTGGCCACCAGGTACAGGTTCTGCACGGCCACACCCGAGTCGACGTGCAGGGTCCGGTAGTGCCGCAGCGGGTACTTGTCGAACGCGACGTCGAGCCGCGCGGTGATCGCCACGCTGGCGGCGGGCTGCCACACGAACTCCTCCTGGAGGTACGCGCGTTCGAGCCCCGGACCCGGATCGGTGTCGGTGAGCTGCACGAGCGCGTGCGACGTGGGCTCGTAGCGGTACACGCCGTGGTCGAGCCCCTCGACCCGGCGAACCACCGCGTACGCGCGCAGGATGTCGAGCCCGCCCGCGCTCGGCGCCATGCTCAGCGGGTACTGCTCCACGCCGTAGGCGGGCACGAACCGCTGCACGCCCATCGAGAACCGCAGCAGCGCGCTCAGCACCGAGAGCGCGAGAGGATCGTCGGAGAAGCTGTACGACGAGTGCCGTCTCGCGAGCGTCGCCACCAGCCCGGCCTTGGGCGGATGCACATCCGGCAGCGGGATGTGCCGTGCCATCGGCAGCGGTTCCGCCGGCACGGGCAACTGTGCGTTCAGCAGGCGATGCACCGCCAGCGCACGTTCGGTGGTTTCCCGACCACTCACGACGGCTCCCGTCGCTTCCCTTCGTCACCGACCACGGCGGCATCGTAACCCGTTCGAGGGTATTGGCGTGGCACCTTGGTCACACTCGGCTGGTGATCCGGACCAATTCGCCACCGTGTCCGCGACGACATGGCGTTCGTCACTCCGAAGGAGCGAGCCAGTCGTCGTCGGAGGCCAGCACCGTGAGCTTCTGGGTGGCTCGCGTCAACGCCACGTACAGCACGCGCCTCCCCGTCAGCGACTCCGTGATCAGCTCGGTGGGCTCCACCAGCACGACGGCGTCGTACTCGAGTCCCTTCGAGTCGAGACTGCCCACCACCTTGAGCCGCTCGTCACCGTGACCCGCGACCCAGCGCCGCACCTCGGGCACCCGGTCCATGGCGCAGATTACGCCGACCGTGCCCTCCACGGCCTCCAGAAGCTCCTTGGCCGCCACCTGCGTGGCCGTCTCCCGACTGTCGGGGTCCACCCGGCGGATCTCCGGCGTGACACCCGTGGCACGCACCGCGCGCGGCAACTCGTCGGGCTTCGCGTGACCCGACACCACCCGCGCGGCGAGCTCGAAGATCTCGGACGAGTTCCGGTAGTTCGTGCGCAGCGTGTAGCGCCTCCGGGGCGCACGCGGGCCGAACGCCTGGTCGCGTGCGTTCGCCGCCTCCTCCGGGTCCGGCCAGGAGCTCTGCACGGGGTCGCCCACCACCGTCCAGCTCGCGTACTTCCCGCGCCGACCGACCATGCGCCACTGCATGGGGGAGAGGTCCTGCGCCTCGTCCACGACGATGTGGGCGTACTCGTCGTAGTGGTCCGGCCTCCGCTGCCCCTCGTGGGGTTGCTCCGGTTCGGGCTCCCGCTTGCGCCTGCGCTTCGGAGGCGGGCCGAGGAGGACCCGCAGCTCGTCGAGCAGGGGGATGTCCTCCACCGTCCACTCGCGATCACGGTCGCGCAGCGACTCGGCCAGCAGTGTGATCTCCTCGGGGCTGAGCACGTTGCGGGCGACGCGTGCGAGCCGGCGTTCGTCGCCCAGCCAGCGCAGCACCTGCGCCGGGTACAGCACCGGCCACCACACCACGAGGAAGCGGTGGAAGTCGATCCGTTCGCCGAGATCGGTGATCAGTCGGGCGCGATCGAACTCCCGGCCGTCGGCGCGGGCGTAGGACTCGGCCTTGTCCGCCAACGCCTCCAGCAACGTCTCGGCGGCCCGGACCCGCGAGCGGTTCGGCGGCGCCCCGTTGGCGTGCACCTTGCGCCGGACCCGGTTGAGCTCCTTCGAGTCCAGCTTGATGACCTCGCCGCGGTAGACGATCTTCATCTCCGTGGGGGCATCGGGCGGGGTCTCGCGCAGGGCCTTCGAGAGCACCTTCCGCATCCGCAGCGAGCCCTTGATGGCCGCCAGCGGCGCGGGGTCGTGCTCGGTGGCGTCGAGCCCGTCCAACACCTGTCCGAGCGACCGCAGCTCGACGTTGGTCTCGCCCATCGACGGCAGCACGCGGGAGATGTAGTTGGTGAAGATCCCGGACGGCCCGACCACGAGCACGCCCGAGCCGCCGAGCCTGCGCCGGTACCGGTACAGCAGGTACGCGGCCCGGTGCAGTGCCACCGCCGTCTTGCCGGTGCCGGGGCCGCCGATGATTTCGGTCACGCCGCGCCACGGGGCACGGATGACCTCGTCCTGTTCCTTCTGGATGGTGGCGACGATGTCGCGCATCATCTCGCCCCGTGCCCGGCCGAGCGCCGCCATCAGCGCGCCCTGCCCGACCACGTTCATGTCGTCGGGCACCGCCTCGGGCATCAGGACGTCGTCGTCGATGTCGAGCACCGACTGGCCCGAGCACCGGATCACCCTGCGGCGCACCACGTTCATCGGTTCCTCGGCCGTCGCCTGGTAGAACGCGGCGGCCGCCGGAGCCCGCCAGTCGGTGACGAGGTTGTTGAACTCCGCGTCGCGGATTCCGAGCCTGCCCACGTGGACGGTCTCCGAGTCGACGTGGTCCAGGCGTCCGAACACGAGACCCTCGTACTCCGCGTCCAACGTCTGGAGCGTCTGATTGGCATGGAAGACCATCATGTCGCGCTCGTACAGCATCGATGCCTGCTCGAAGACGGCCTCACGCTGCGCTCCACGACCCAACTCGTAGCCACGAGCGCGCATGGCCTCGGCCTGCGCGCGCAACTCCGCGAGCCGGGCGTACACCCGGTCCACGTGAGTCTGTTCGATGGCGATCTCGGCCCGTCTGACCCGGGACTCCGACACTCGCGCTCCTCGCACCTGTCGCCTCGGAAAGGGGGAAGAACGACTTTACGCGATCGCCTTCCCGGCATGACCGCGTCCCGTCTCCTTGGACGGGTGCGAGCATGGGGCGGTGACGAGGATTGTGGCCGGACGAGCGAGAGGGCGCATCCTGCGGGTGCCGCCGAAGGGAACGAGGCCCACGACGGAGCTGGTACGCGAGGCGTTGTTCAGCGCTTTGGAGGCCGCGGACGAACTCACCGACGTGCGGGTGCTGGACCTGTACTCGGGGTCGGGAGCGCTGGGGCTGGAGGCGCTGTCCCGCGGCGCGCGGGAAGCCGTGTTCGTGGAGGCCGACCGCACCGCCGCCGACATCCTGCGCGGCAACATCGCGAAGGTCGGTCTCGGCGGCGTGGTGCGGCAGGGCAAGGTCGAGACCGTGGTGTCCCAGCCCGCCGGGCAACCGTTCGACCTGGTGCTCGCCGATCCCCCGTACGCGGTGGACGCGGAGACGCTCGGGGTGGTGCTGACCCAGTTGGTCGACAACGGCTGGCTGGCCGAAGGCGCGCTCGTGGTGGTGGAGCGCCGGGTGAAGGACGGGCCGCCGAAGTGGCCGGCGGCGTTGCGGGTGCTGCGGACCCGCACCTACGGCGACAACGGACTCTTCCGCGCCGAGTACGCGTCGGAGTGAACGGGCGAGCCGTTCGTCACATCTTGCGCAACGGGCCGTCGCAGTTGGTAGCGTCCGCGCCATGCGGCGAGCGGTCTGTCCCGGTTCCTACGACCCAGCGACCAACGGGCACCTCGACATCATCGAACGCGCCGCCGCGCTGTTCGACGAGGTCGTCGTGGCCGTGCTCATCAATCCGAAGAAGCAGGGTCTGTTCACCATCGAGGAGCGCCTGGAAATGTTGCGCGAGACCACGCGCGACCTGCCCAACGTGCGGGTGGACTCGTGGCGCGGTCTGCTGGTCGACTACTGCCGCGAGCACGACATCGTCGCCGTCGCCAAGGGGCTGCGCTCGGTGAGTGACTTCGACTACGAGCTGCAGATGGCGCAGATGAACCGTGAGCTGTCCGGGGTGGAGACGCTGTTGATGTCCAACAACCCGGCGTACAGCTTCCTGTCGAGTTCGTTGGTCAAGGAGGTCGCCACCTACGGCGGCGACGTCAGCGACATGGTGCCCGCGGTGGTCCACGAACGCCTCAAGGAAAAGCTCGCCCAACGGAGCTGACCCCGGCGTGTCCGCAGCCTGTGCACGCGTGTCCGCAGGCTGCGCGCGGGTGTTCGCACTTCCCGTACGCCCGCGGGGTCCGGAGCTGCGAACACACGTGCACAACTTGCGGACACGCGTGCACAACTTGCGGACACGGTAACGGGTGGGACACGCCTGGTGCTGTGGTTACCACCGATCCGGCGTCGGACGCGGCAGACTGATGACGTCGCGTGGAACCGATGCCGCGAGGGAGTTGCCGTGTACCGGGTTTTCGAGGCGCTCGACGAGCTCGTCACGATCGTGGAGGAGGCCCGTGGGGTCCCGATGACGTCGAGTTGCGTCGTTCCGCGTGGTGACGTGCTCGAACTCCTCGACGACATCCGGGACGCGCTGCCCGCCGAGGTCGACGACGCGCAGGACGTGCTCGACCGCCGCGACGAGATCATCCGCACGGCGCAGGAGCAGGCGGAGGAGACGGTGAGCTCGGCCAGTGCCGAGGCCGACCGCCTGATGACCGAGGCGCGGGAAGAGGCCGAACGCATCATCACCGAGGCGCGGGAGGAGGCCGAGCGCACCATCGCCGCCGGTGAGGCGGAGTACGCCGAGGTCACCGAGCGGGCCCGTGCCGAGGCCGACCGCATGGTGCAGGCCGGCCGCGACGCCTACGAACGCGCGGTCGACGACGGCAAGCGCGAGCAGGCCAGGCTGGTGTCGCAGACCGAGGTCGTGCAGGCCGCCCACAACGAGGCGGCCCGGATCGTGGACGAGGCGCACGAGGAGGCCGACCGGCAACGGGCCGATTGCGACGCGTACGTCGACAACAAGCTCGCCGAGTTCTCCGAGCTGCTCGCCACCACGCTGCGGACGGTGGACTCGGGGCGCAACCACCTGCGCGGGTCGCTGCACTCCGTGACGCGCGCGCCCAGTTACGACTACCAAGCCCAGTAGGAGGCCCGCTCGCGTACGCTGGTGGGCAAGGCCGTCCGACCGAGTGCGAGCCGGACCCGCTCGGGACGCGGTGTGCGTCCCGGCTCGGCCTTCCCAGTCCAACGACCGCGATCGCGCGAGAAAGCTTCGATGTCTGAAGAGAGCTCCAGCCCCGAGCGCGCCAACGCGCGCAATCCGTGGCTGTTCGACACCCATGAGCTGAGCCGTCGGCCCGGTTCGAGCCTGCCGCTGCGGCGTGAGCTGCCGGTCGAGACGGCGCTGGGCGTCCCCGACGTCGTCGAGGTGCCCTCGGGTTCGACGGTGACCGTGGACCTGTTGGCGGAGTCCGTGGTCGAAGGCGTACTCGTGAGCGGCACCGCGTCCGCGCGGACCGAGGGCCAGTGCTCGCGTTGCCTGGACCCGGTCTCCGGCGACGTCGAGGTGAACGTCACCGAGCTGTTCGCCTACCCGGAGTCCACCACCGACGAGACCACCGAGGAAGACGAGGTCAGCCGGATCGTCGACGACTGGATCGACCTGGAGCCGATGGTCCGTGACGCCGTCGTCCTCGCCCTGCCGCTCGCGCCGTTGTGCAGCGAGGACTGCGCGGGACTGTGCTCGGGCTGCGGTGTGAAGTGGGCCGATCTCGAGCCCGGTCACGGGCATGAGACCATAGACCCTCGGTGGGCCGCGCTGGTGCAGCGCCTGGAGGAGACTCCGGGTGGCGGCACGGCTGACGGCTCCAACCGGTAAGCGTGCCGGGCACCAGTCCGGCGTAATTTGCGAAGACCGCTCGCACACCGCGAGCAGACCTGTGTGAGGAGACCCAGCCGTGGCTGTCCCCAAGCGGAAGATGTCGCGTTCCAACACTCGCTCGCGCCGCTCGCAGTGGAAGGCGAGCCCGGTGCAGCTGGTGGCTTGCCAGAACCGCGCCTGCCGGCAGTTGAAGCCGCAGCACGTCGCTTGCCCGCACTGTGGCCAGTACGCCGGTCGTCAGGTTGTCGAGCCGGCGTAAGGTCGTTCGGAATGGGGGGTAAGTCGCCAAGCGGACCGGCAGCCGATCCCGCATCCCTTCTCGAAGCGCTCGGTGTCGAGCTCGACAGCGAGTTGCTGACTCTTGCTCTGACCCACCGTTCGTACGCCTACGAGAACGGGGGGCTCCCGCCGAACGAGCGGCTGGAGTTCCTCGGTGACGCGGTGCTCAGTCTGGTGGTCACCGACCACCTGTACCGCCAGCACCCGGATCTGCCCGAGGGGCAGTTGGCGAAGTTGCGGGCCAGTGTCGTGAACATGCACGCGCTGGCCGGGGTGGCGAGGAGCCTCGGTGAGGGCGGGCTCGGCGCTCACCTGCTGCTCGGTAAGGGGGAGGAACTCACCGGCGGCAGGGACAAGGCCAGCATCCTCGCGGACGGCCTGGAGGCCGTGATCGGTGCCGTCTATCTCGCACACGGCGTCGAGACCGCGCGGGAGTTGGTGCATCGGCTGTTCGGCACCCTGCTCGACGAGGCGCCGCGTCGGGGAGCGGGCCTGGACTGGAAGACCAGCCTCCAGGAACTCACCGCGTCAGCCGGCCTCGGGGTGCCCGAGTACAAGGTCGCGGACACCGGCCCCGACCACCGCAAGGAGTTCAGCGCGGTGGTCCTCGTGGGCGGTCGCGACCTGGGGCACGGCGAGGGCACCACCAAGAAGGAGGCCGAGCAGAAGGCCGCAGAGGCGGCCTGGCGGGCTCTCGACGCGGAGCTTTCGTCCGACGACGAGGACCAAGCCGAGGAGCGGGCGGAGTAGCGGCAGGTGCCCGAGTTACCCGAGGTCGAGGTCGTCAGATCCGGCCTCGAAACCCATGTGGTCGGGCGCACGGTGGCCTCGGTCGAGGTCCTGCACCCGAGGGCGATCCGGCGTCATGTGCCCGGTGAGGCCGACTTCGTCGGTCGGCTCACCGGTGCCAAGATCACGGCCACGCGGCGCCGGGGCAAGTACCTGTGGTTCGACCTGGCCGACGGTACCGCCGTGCTCGCCCACCTGGGGATGAGCGGGCAGATGCTCGTGCAGCCGCGGGACGCGGTGGACGAGAAACACCTGCGGGTCCGGTTCCGGTTCGCCGACGACGGGCCGGAGCTGAGGTTCGTGGACCAGCGCACGTTCGGCGGCCTGTCGCTGTCGGACCTGGTGGAGATCGACGGCACGGTGGTGCCCTCGGCCGTGGCTCACATCGCGCGCGACCCGATGGACCCGCTGTTCGACGTCGTCGCCGTCTCCCGCGCCCTGCGAGCCCGGCGTACCGAGGTCAAGCGCGCGTTGCTCGACCAGACCCTGGTCTCCGGGATCGGCAACATCTACGCCGACGAGGCGTTGTGGCGGGTGGGGCTGCACTGGTCGCGTCCCACGGATCGTCTCACCGCGGCGCAGGCACGTGACGTGCTCACCGCGGCGGCCGACGTGATGGCCGAGGCGTTGCGGGTGGGGGGCACGTCCTTCGATTCGCTCTACGTCAACGTCAACGGCGAGTCGGGTTACTTCTCCCGGTCGCTCGACGCCTACGGGCGGGAGGGCGAACCCTGCCGTCGGTGTGGTTCGCCGATCGTGCGCGAGGCGTTCGCCAATCGCTCGTCGTTCAGTTGTCCGCGTTGCCAGCCGAGGCCGCGAATCCGCCGTCGTTAGGTCGACCGGGCGGGTGATCCCGGTCCCGACGTTTGTCGAAGTGCCGTCGTAGTCGGCGGCGGTCCATCTCGATCGATTTTCTCGTGCACGGCCTGGAGCATTTTTGCGCACACTACTGCGCCATGCGTGGTAGTGTTCACCGCGCAAGGAGGGAGGGCCGGTGGAGACGAGTCAACTGCTGAAGGGCGTGCTCGACCTCGCGGTTCTGGCGGTGCTTCGACGCGGTGACGGCTACGGCTACGACGTGCTGAGACGTCTGCGTCGGGTGGGACTGGAGGACGTCGGCGACGCCTCGGTGTACGGAACGTTGCGACGGCTGTACAAGGCAGGGCTGCTCACCACGTACGTGGTGGCCAGTGAGGAAGGCCCTCACCGCAAGTACTACGGGCTCAACGAGTCGGGACGCGCGCGGCTTGTGGAGTCGGAGAAGACCTGGCGCGGTTTCGCGGCCACGATGGAGCGCCTGTTGGGAGAGGATCTATGAGCGCACACACTCACCCCGTCGTACGCGCCTACCTGGCTCGGGTGCGGACGGCGCTGTCGGACCTGCCCGCTGCGGAGGTCGAGGAGATCGTCGAGGACGTCAGGCCGCATCTGACGGAGATCGTGGAGAGACTGGGGGAGCGGGCCAGCGTCGATGCCGTGGCCGAGGAGCTCGGCGCTCCGGAAAGCTACGCCGCCGAGCTTCGCACGGCGGGGGAGTATCCGCCCGCGCCGAGCACGAAGGGGTTCGTCGAGAAGTCACGTCCGATGCTCGCCCGTGCGGCGTTGGCGGGGCTGCTCGCGGCCACGATCTGTGCTGCCGCGTCGGGGCTGAGGATGGGGGTCAACTGGGCCGACGACAAGGCGCTGCCGTTGCTGTTGTTCACCGTCGTGCTGGCGGCGGGTTCGGCCGGTTACCTGATTCTCCAGGGCTCGCACGACGTGTGGGCCCTGCCCGAGGTCCGCAAGTTCGTGGAACGGACCGGGCTGCGAGGCGCGGGGTCGCGGGGGAAGAACCCGCTCCAGGTGATCAGTCCGGTGTGGTGGGTGGTCGCGGCGGTGTTGCTGGGGATGTTCGCCTTCGCTGCGGCCTCGAGCCCCCTCGTGGTGGTGACGTTCCTGGTGCTGGCCGGGCTCATGCTGTGGGCCGGACCCATGTCCGCGCGGGAGCGGCGCTGGGGAGCCCTGGTGCTGCCGCTGTCGGCGCTGGTGGTGGGAGGAGTCGTCGGTACGGGAGGCTCCATCGTGCAGCGGATCAACCAACCGGACTGGGCTTACGACGACCCCTACGCCTACACGTCCTGGAATCTCGACGAAGGAGCGGAGTCCGAGCTGTACTACGGTTCGCGAACGTTGGAGAACCTGTACGTGTTCGACGCCGAGGGCCAGCCTCTCACCGACGTCTACGTCTATGCCGAGGACGGAAGCCCGGTGCTGCTGCCGCGGTACGGGTGTGACCCGAACACGGGGGAGAAGATCCACACCGGGCGGGACAACCAGTTCCCGCGTCCGCGCATCGAGCAGGGTGGCTGGGACGAGCACGGCACCGTCAACGGCTACAACGTCGACCGGCCGTTCTGCGAGGAGGTCGAGGGAGTGCCGTTCACGGTGGCCGTTCCCAGCGGCAAGTGACCTCGCCTTTTAAAACCCTCGTCCACTCGACATCGCGAGTTGGGCCAGCAGGTCGCGTCCGGCCTCGGCGTTGCGCGGCTGGCACAGGACGTCGTAGCGGGTGGCCACCAGTTGGCTGTGGGAGATGAAGTCACGGCGCCCACGTGTGGCGGCGTAGCCCGCGGCGGCGAACGCCATGCCGAAGGCGACACCGGAGAGCAGACCGATCAGGATGGGGGTGAGTCCGGCGCCGGGGGTGAAGAGGCTGAGCAGCAGGCCGACGAAAAGACCGAACCAGGCGCCGGACATCGCTCCGCTACCCAGGACCTTTCCCCAGGTCAGGCGCGCGGCGACGCGTTCGACCAGCAACGGGTCGACGCCCACGATGGTGACGTCCTGCACCGGGAAGTTCTTGTCGGCGAGGTGGTCGACGGCACGCTGCGCCTCCGCGTAGGTGGCGTACGAGCCGATCGGCCAGCCCGTGGGCATGGTCGGCAGCTGCGACGCCTGGGGCGTCGGGGAGAACGCCGTCTGGGAGAACGCCTGGGTCATTGCTTGCTCACCTCTGGGGAGACACTGCTGTGCTCTACACCTGACTCAACGCTACGGGATGGGGAATGAGTGCCCGAAGGGTCCCAATTCACAGCTCGTTCTCAGGTGAGCGCGGTCACGCGGAGGCCAGTCCCGGCTGGACGCCGGTGGTGCCGTGCATGCCGGTGATGCCGCTCGGTGACCCCGCATGCAGCCACTTGCCGAAGTGGCGTACGGAAAACAGCTCGTCGAGCACCATGTAGGCGGCGCCGACCAGACCGCCTTCCTCGCCGAGCCGGGCCTTCTCGATGCGCAGCTCCCGAGTGGACAGTGGGAGCGAGCGACGGTAGATCGTCTCGCGGATCGTGGCGAGGAACAGGTCCCCGGCGCCCGCGATCTTGCCGCCGAGCAGGATCGTGGACGGGTTGTAGAAGTTCACCATCGTGGCGAGCATGGCCCCGATGCGCCTGCCCGCGTTGACCAGCAGCTGCACGGCGTGGTGATCGCCGGCGCCCGCCGCCGCGGTGACGTCGGTGGCCGTGATCGTTCCCTTGGCTCCGAGGACGGCGGCGAGTGCCGGGCTCTCTCCGGAGCGGGCCAGTCGTTCGCCGTCCCTGGCCAGTGCGGCGCCTCCGGCGACGGCTTCGAGACAGCCGGTCTTGCCGCAGCGGCACACCACGGAACTGTCGTCGGAGACGGCGGCGTGACCGATGTCGCCCGCGCAGCCCTGAGCCCCGCGGTGGAGGCGACCCCCGTGGCTGATGCCCGCGCCGATGCCCGTGCCGATCTTGACGTAGAGCAGGTCGCCGAGGTCGTTGAGCTGGCCGGGGGCCCGGAGCTCGCCGAGGCACAACAGGTTGACCTCGTTGTCCACCCACACCGGGGCGTTGTAACGAGCGGAGAGGCGTTCCCGCACCGGATAGTTGTTCCAGCCCGGCATGATGGGCGGCTCCGAGGGGCGGGCGGTGGCGAACTCCACCGGGCCGGGCAGGCCGAGACCGACACCCCACACGTCCGACGGGACTCCGCCGGCGTCGACCAGCAGCGCGTCGAGGGTGGCCTCGACCTCCGCCAGCACGGGCTCGGGTCCCTGCGCGATGTCGCAGTCCCGGCGCTTCATGACGAGCACCGTGCCCATGAGATCGGTGACGCCCGCGATGAATCCGGTGGCACCGAGTTCGGCGGTGAGGATGCGACCCGCGTCCTTGCGGAACCGCAACGTTCGTGCCTGGCGGCCGCCCGTGGAGGGGTTGAGATCGCCTTCTTCCAGCAGGCCCGCCTCCAGCAGCGTGGTGGTGCGTTGGGTGATGGCGGTCCGCCCGAGCCCGGTCTTCTGGCTCAGCGCGGGTCGCGTGTCGGCCACCCCGCTGCGTACGAGGTCGAGCAGGCGTGTGTAGCTCTCCAGCAGCTCGGGACTGGGCTCATCCACCGCGGACCCCCTTATGTCTAAGTCCTCTCATCATATATCTGAAACCGATCAACTTCTGTTTGTTTCAGACATTAGAGGGTAGATCGAAAGCTTAAGGGGGACGCGCGTTCTCCTCACGGGAGTAGTAGGGGACGGTGCGACGAGCCCGATTACGTCTTCCGGGTTATGCGTTCTGCTGCGCTGAGTGATCAGGAAGTGGGCGTGGCCGTTTCCGACACGGTGGGAGACGTGCTGCCCGGAGCCGTGTCCGTCCGGCTCGAACTGTAGGCCGAGGAAGGCCCGGCCGACACCGACGAGCCGCCGGTCGACGGGGAGGGCGAGCTGCTCGGTGGCTGTGGGCTCTCGCTGCCGTCGTCGTCACCGTCGTCGTTGCCGCCGTCGCCCCCGTCGTCACCGCCGTTATCGCTGCCGCCGTCGTCACCGTCGTCGTTGTCGTCGCCGTTCCCACCGTCGCCGTTGCCCGGCGACTCCGGAGGCTGGGGGCCGGGCTGAGTGTCGGTCGGCTGTGTAGACGGCTGCTGGCCGCTGCCGTCGTCGCCGTCGCCGGGTGCGCCGTGTGTCGGCTCCTGCCGCGGTGGGGTGTGGACGGTCGTACGTCGGTTGCCGTCCTCGTCGGTGGTGATGATCGTGGTCGGCGAGCTGGAGGAGGAGGGCATCTCGCCGGTGATCGCCACGCCGTTGATCACGACGGTGGCCTCGGCGGGCACGGCCTGGCCCGGCACGAGCTCCCTCTGCACGTCGCTTCCCGTGGAGCGGCCCGTCTGCGTGGTTCGCGTGTCTTCGGTGAGCTCGGGCTGCATGATCTGCGCGACCGCCGCGAACGCCGTGCACAGCGCGAGGCCGCTGGCGGCGAGCGCGAGGTAGCCGCCGCGGTGCAACCGTCCCGCGGACTCGCGGGGCGGCGCGGCCTGGTCGCGTGGTGGCTGCCCTGGCGAGGTGGTCATGCGACTCCTTCGGAGATGCTTCAAGCCCCCGAGAACGTTCGCGCGGCACAGTATCACCGGGTCAGCGCGGGTCGCGAACGCACTCACCCGTGCGAGGCGGCCGATCGTCGCCGGTCGCGCTGCGCGACGATAGCGGTGTGACTGACGAGACTGAGACGACACGTCTGACGGCGTGGGTGCACGGCATGGTGCAGGGAGTCGGTTTTCGCTGGTGGACCAGGAGTCGGGCGCTGGAGTTCGGCCTCGTGGGCCGCGCCACCAATCTCCCGGACGGGCGGGTGGAGGTCGTGGCCGAGGGGCCACGGGACGCGTGCGAGCGCCTGCTGGGGGCGCTTCGCTCCGGAGAAACACCCGGTCGGGTGGACCACGTGGCGGAGCTGTGGTCCGAGCCGCGAGGCGGTCTGGTCGGTTTCGTCGAACGCTGATTTCCGAGGTCACCGGCGCCGTGATCGGTCGGTCGTCGGCGTGCCACGCCGGTGACCGCCTACCACGGCCGCGCGTCGGACGCCGGTAGCATCATCCGATCGGACAGTGTCGGCACTGCCCGTGGACGCCGGACGAGAACAGTCGGTACGGGAAAGGTCTACGCCGCGTGCATTTGAAAAGCTTGACGCTCAAGGGCTTCAAGTCCTTCGCGTCGGCGACCACTCTGCGGTTCGAACCCGGTATCACGTGTGTCGTCGGCCCCAATGGTTCGGGCAAGTCGAACGTGCTGGACGCGCTGCGGTGGGTCATGGGCACGCAGGGCGCCAAGGACCTGCGCGGCGGCAAGATGGAGGACGTCATCTTCGCCGGTACCGCGGGGCGACCTCCGCTCGGCCGTGCCGAGGTGACGCTCACCATCGACAACAGCGACGGTGCGCTGCCCATCGAGTACACCGAGGTGTCGATCACGCGCCGCATGTTCCGTGACGGCGCGAGCGAGTACGAGATCAACGGCAGCACGTGCCGGCTGCTCGACATCCAGGAGCTGCTGTCCGACTCCGGCATCGGCCGTGAGATGCACGTGATCGTGGGGCAGGGACAGCTCTCGGAGATCCTCCAGGCCAAGCCCGAGGAGCGCCGGGCCTTCATCGAGGAGGCCGCGGGTGTGCTCAAACACCGCAAGCGCAAGGAGAAGGCGCTTCGCAAGCTCACCGCGATGCAGGCGAACCTTGACCGCCTCAACGACCTCACCGCGGAGCTGCGCCGCCAGCTCAAACCGCTCGGCAAGCAGGCCGAGATCGCCCGCAGGGCCCAGGTGATCCAGGCGGAGTTGCGGGACGCGAAGCTGCGGCTCTACGCCGACGACCTGGTGACGCAGCGCCGCGAGATCGCCAAGGACGAGGCCGACGAGAGGGCCGCGCGGGCCCGCCGCGCCGAGGTGGAGCGGACGCTGGAGTTCGTCACATCGGAGCAGACCGAGCTGGAGGAGACGCTCGCCGAGGACGCGCCGAAGCTGACCGCCGCGCAGGACACCTGGTACAAGCTGTCGGCCTTGGCCGAGCGGCTTCGCGGCACCGTGCGCCTGGCGGCCGAGCGCAAGCGACATCTGTCGGCCGACGTGGACACCGGTGGCACGGGACGCGATCCGGAGGAGCTGCTGGCCGAGGCCGAGCGCGTCGCCGAGCGGGAGGCCGAACTCACGGAGGCGGTGTCGGAGGCCCGCGCCGTGCTCGACGAGGTGGTGGAGCGCCGCGAGCACCTCGAACAGGTGGTGCAGGCGGCCGAACACGCGCATCTGGCCGCCGTGCGGGCCATCGCCGACCGTCGTGAGGGGATCGCCAAGCTGTCGGGGCAGGTGGAGGCCCTGCGCAGCAAGAGCAACGCCACCGCCGAGGAGATCGAACGTCTCAGCAGCGGTATCTCCGACGCCGTGGCCCGTGCCGAGGCCGCCGCGGAGAGCGTGGAGGAGGCCCGCGCCGAGGGCGGTGTCGAGGACTCCGACGACGAGGTGCTCCGAGACCGCCACGAACGCGCCGTCGAGGCCCATAAGGCCGCGAAGGCCAGGGTCGAGGAACTCGTCAAGGCGGAACGCGCCGCCGAGCGCGACATCGCGTCGGAGAAGGCGCGGGTCGACGCGCTGTCGATGGGATTGAGACGCAAGGACGGCGCGGGAGCGCTGCTCGGGGCCGCCGACGACCTTCCGGGCCTGCTGGGCTCGGTGGCCGCGTTGCTCACGGTGGAGCCCGGTTACGAGGTGGCTCTCGCCGCCGCGCTCGGGCCCGTGGCCGATGCCGTGGCCGTGGCGGAGGGCGACAACGCGGTCGCCGCGCTGCGTTATCTCAAGGACAACGACGCCGGGCGCGCCGGCCTGTTGGTGGGCGCGGCGACGACGGACGAGGACCGGGCGGACCTGCCCCCGCTGCCCGCCGGGGCGCGGTGGGCGCGTGAGGTGGTCTCCGCTCCGGAGGCACTGCGCCCGGCCGTCGACCACGCGTTGCGCCGGGTCGCCGTGGTGTCGTCGCTCGACGACGCCCGCGCGCTCGTGGCCGAGCACCCGGACGTCACGGCCGTGACCGGGGACGGTGACGTGCTCGGCGCGCACTGGGCGATGGGTGGTTCGGCCCGCGACGAGAGCGTCATCGAGGTGCAGGCGGCGGTTGACGAGGCACGGGAGCGTCTCGCCGCGGCCGAACGCGCGCTGGAGCGCACGGCCGCGGAACTCGAAGGAGCCCGTGCCGAGCAGCAGGACCGCCGTGCCGAACTCGAACGTGCCAAGGAGGCGTTGAACGAGGCCAAGGTGCGCCGGGCTCGGTCGGCGGAGCGGCTGTCGAGCCTGGAGAAGGCCGCCCGTTCCGCGCGGGCGGAGGTCGAACGCCTCACCGCCCAGCGCGAGAAGGTGGAGCGCACGCGCGAGGACGTCCTTTCGCAACTGGCGGAGCTGGAGGAACGCCTCGCGGTGGTCGCCGAGCAGCCGGTGGACACCGACATCGACACGAGCGAACGCGACGAGGCCGCCGAGGCCCTGGCCGAGGTGCGGCAGGAGGAGATGGAGGCCCGGCTCGCCCTCCGCACGGCCGAGGAACGCGCCAGGAGCATCGCGGGAAAGGCCGATTCGCTGAGGCGCGCGGCCGAGGCCGAACGCCAGGCGCGGGAGCGGGCCGAGAAGGCCCGTCGCGCGCGGGAACGGGGCGCGGCGATCGCGGCCGCCGTCGTGGAGGGCGGCGAGACCGCGCTCGCCCGCATCGAGACGTCGTTGCAGCGTGCCGCCGCCGAACGCGACGCCATCCAGGCCCGCCGGGAACACACCGAGCAGGCGTTGAACCAGGTGCGTAACCGGGTGCGGGAACTGACGGTGGAGCTGGAGAAGCTCACCGACGCGGTGCACCGGGACGAGGTGGCGCGGGCCGAGCAACGCCTGCGGCTGGAGCAGCTCGAAGCCCGGATCGCGGAGGAGTTCGGCATCGGCCTCGACGACCTCGTGGCCGAGTACGGGCCGGACGTGCCCGTGCCGCCCGGCCCCGCCGAGGTGGCCGAGTACGAGGCCGCGAAGGAACGCGGTGAGACGGTGATGGAGCCCCAGCCCATCCCGTACGACCGGGATACGCAGGCGCGCCGGGCCAAGCGCGCCGAGCGCGACCTCGCCCAGCTCGGCAAGGTCAACCCGCTGGCCCTGGAGGAGTTCGCCGCGCTGGAGGAACGCTACAAGTTCCTGTCCACCCAGCTCGAAGACCTCAAGGAGACCCGCAAGGACCTGCTCACCGTCGTCAAGGAGGTCGACGACAAGATCCTGGAGGTCTTCACCGAGGCGTTCCACGACGTGGCCCGCGAGTTCGAGACCGTGTTCTCCGTGTTGTTCCCCGGCGGTGAGGGACGCATGGTGCTCACCGAGCCGGGTGACATGCTCACCACGGGCGTCGACGTGGAGGCGCGTCCGCCGGGCAAGAAGGTCAAGCGACTGTCGCTGCTCTCCGGTGGGGAGAAGTCGCTGGTGGCGGTGGCGATGCTGGTGGCGATCTTCCGGGCGCGGCCCTCGCCGTTCTACGTCATGGACGAGGTCGAGGCGGCGCTCGACGACACCAACATGCGCAGGCTCATCGGGCTGCTGGAGGAGCTGCGGGAGAGTTCGCAGCTCATCATCATCACCCACCAGAAGCCCACGATGGAGATCGCCGACGCGCTGTACGGCGTGAGCATGCAGGGCGACGGCATCACCAAGGTGATCTCGCAGCGGTTGCGCTCGCCCGACGCCGTGGAGCAGTCGGCGTAGCGGGTTCCCGCCGACAAGTCCCGCCTTTTCACTCGAACGGGTTCGGTACGGCGGCTCGATCTGCGACGATGCCCCGCATGATCGAACAGACGGAGCACGGTTGGCCGACGGGCGACCCGCGCCGCTTCTTCGACGCCCCGATCGATCCGGAGCACTTGAGAGCCAGCAGTCCGAACGTCTACCGGCGGGCATGGTGGCTCGCGATCGGCGTCGTGGTCGGTGGTGGCCTGGTCGCGCTCGGAATCTGGGCGATCGCCACCGGTATGGACTCCTCCGAGACGTCGTGGCCCTCGATGGTGGCGGGCGTGGTGGCCGTGCTGGCGGGACTCGGGCTGTTCCTGCGCGGCCTCCTGGTGGGCAACGCCGCCAAGCCGTACCGGGGAGGGCAGCTCGTGCCCGGCATGGTGGTGGAGCATGCCGACGCCGACGTGCAGCTCCTCGTTCTTGCCGACACCTCGCGTGATCCCGCGGCGCCGCCCGCGTTCGCTTACCGGCTGGTGAGCTTCACCGCGCGGGAGGGCACGCGGTTCGTGCCGGGGCAGCCGGTGCCGTGCGTGGCACACGGCTTCGTGGCACCGCCGTGGAGCAGGCGTTGGTGGAGTTTCGACGCCTCGCCCGTCGAGTGGGCTTCGCCGAACGCCGAGGTCGTCGACGCGGCGGGGAAGGCGATCCCCCGCGAGGAATGGGACCTGTTGCTGGCCGGAGCACGGCGAGTGGCCGACATCCGCCGGCGAATCTCCCGGATCGGCCGGGTCGCCGACGAGGACCTCACGGAGTCGTTGCGGCATCCGCCCACGCGGCTGGGGGTGCCCGTGGAGTGGCAGCCGGACGGCCGGGCGCGGTTCGTGGGGTCGGTCGGCCACACGACGTCGACGACATGAGAACGGCCGGGCGCCCGTTCCTCGGCGCCCGGCCGTCGCTCAAGCGACCGGGGTGATCAGGCCGCTTCCTTCACCTGATCCGGCTCGTCGGTCTCCGGGGCCGGGTGGCGCAGCGAGAGCAGACCGCCGACCACGAGCGTCACCACGACGCCGAGCGGCACGTACCACGGGAACGCCAGCCCGGCTTCCGTGCCGTCGACGGTGAAGGTGATACCGAGGACGAACACGGCCGCCACGACGATCGTGGCCACGAACGCGATGATCGCGTCGGTCTGGCGCGCCCGCTTGACGAGAATGCCGAGGGCGAACGCACCGAGCAGCGCGCCGTAGGTGTAGCTGGCGATGCTCAGGCCGACCTCGACCACCGGCTGGTCGGTGCTCGTGAACATCGACGCGAACACCACGAACACGACCGCCCAGATCAGCGTCCACAGCTTGGCCTGCTTCAGCACGACGGAGTCGGGCAGCTCCTTCTTCGTCACCCGCTGGTAGATGTCGCTGACGGTGGAGGTCGACAGCGAGTTCAGCGACGAGGAGATCGTGCTCATGGCCGCGGCCAGGATGCCCGCGATCAGCAGACCGGACAGCCCGCTGGGCAGCTGCTCGACGATGAACTTCGGGAACAGCTCGTCGTTGTTCGACAACCCGAGCGAGTCCGGGGCGGCGCCGTCGTAGAACGACCAGAGCATCGCGCCCACCAGCAGGAACAGCGCGAACTGGAAGAACACCACCACACCGCTGGCGATCACGGCCTTTTGACTGTCGCGCACGTTCTTGCAGGCCAGCAGACGCTGCACCATGAGTTGGTCGGAGCCGTGCGAGGCCATCGCGAACAGCGCGCCGCCCACGACGGCGGTGACGAACGCGTACTGGTTGGTGATGATGTTCGACGAGAAGTCGAAGAACTGGAACTTGCCCTCGTCGGCCAGCGAGCCGAACCAGCCGTCGGGGAGCTTGCCCGCGAGGAAGAACACGGCGGCCACCGCGCCGAGGACGTAGATGCCCATCTGGATGGCGTCCACCCAGATGACCGCCTTGATCCCGCCCAGGTAGGTGTAGACGACGGCGACCAGGGCGATGGCGGCGATGATCACCCAGTAGGACACGTCGAGGCCGAGCGCGGAGAGCACCATCTTGACCGGGATCGCGGTCGCGAACAGCCGCACGCCGTCGGCGAGCAGGCGGGTGACCAGGAAGGTGATCGACGCGGTGCCCTGCATCCTCTTGCCGAACCGTGTGCCGAGGAGACCGTAGGCGCTGACGAGGTCACCGGCGTAGTACCGCGGCAGCAGCACGAAGGCCACCAGGATGCGACCGATGAGGTAACCGATCGCGAGCTGGAGGTACGTGATGTTCCCCAGATAGGCCACGGTCGGCACGCTGATCACCGTCAGCGTGGACGTCTCGGTGGCGACGACGGAGAACGTCACCGCCCACCACGGCACCTGTCGGCTGCCGACGAAGTAGTCGGTCGAGGATTTCTGCTTACCGCCGAGCAGAATGCCCAGCAGCGGCGACCCGACCAGGAATATCGCGATGATCGCGAGGTCCAGTGCGCGCATGGCTGTCTCCTACGGTGTGTCGGGGGTGGCGACCCGCAGGCGGGTCGGGGGATGCGGGTGTGGCGCGGGGAGCGTCAACGGACCTGCCCCCGGCGTGATCGCGCCGAGGAGGCGCGGTCCCGCCGAGCCCGTCGCGCTCGGCACGTTGGCGGGAATTCCGTTCCAGGTCAGCCAGCCGAGCAGCGCGGTGAGGTAGGCCTCCTTGGCGTCGGAGGGCAGACCGTCGTCGTCGCTGGGCACCACGGTGATCCGGGTCCGCAGCGCGGTCACGAGAGCGGGATTGCGCAGACCGCCGCCGGAAGCCACGACGGTGCCGATGCCGTGGCGTTCGCACTCCGCGGCCACCGTCGCCGCCGTCAGTTCGGTCAGCGTGGCGAGTAGGTCGGGGCCGTCGATCGGGCCCAGCCCCTCGGTGGCCTGCCGGAGGTAGGCGGCGTGGAAGTACTCCTTGCCGGTCGACTTCGGGGGTTCGCTCGAATAGTACGGATCGGCCAGCAATCGCGACAGCAGGTCCTGCCTCACAGTTCCGCGGAGGGCGAGCGCGCCGTCGACGTCGCTGTGCTGGGCGCCTCCGGTCACCTCGGCGGCGGCGATGTCCAGCAGCGCGTTGCCCGGCCCGGTGTCGTAGGCGAGCACCGATCCGTCCGGGCGCACCACGGTGAGGTTCGCGATGCCGCCGATGTTGAGGGCGCCCACGGGCCTGCCCTCACGTTCCGCGGTCGCGCGCAACCACAGCGCGTCGAGCATGCTCGCCAGCGGCGCGCCGTGTCCGCCCGCGGCGACGTCGCGCACCCGCAGGTCCGCCACGACGGGGAGTCCGGTGCGTTCGGCGATCCAGGCGGGCTGGCCGAGTTGCAGCGTGCCTCGTGCCTTGCCTTGTTCGACCCAGTGGAACACGGTCTGGCCGAGTGAGGCGACGAGATCGGCGCGGCCGTCCGCGATCTCGGTGACGGCCGTCGCGGCGGCGTCGGCGAACGCCCGGCCCACGAGCGTGTCCAACTTGGTGAGTTGTTCGGCGCTGCACTCGGCGGGGGGCAACGCGGCGAGGATGTCACGTCGCAGTTGCTCCGGGTAACGCAATTCGCGATGACCGAGCGGGGTCAGGGTGAGTTCGTCACCGTCGCGTCGGAAGGAGGCGACCGCAACGTCGATCCCGTCCACCGACGTTCCGGAGAGGAGCCCTACGACGCGGAGCTCGGGCTTGCTTTCTACCACGCTGGTGGTCTAGTCCAGGGCGGCCTCGGGCGCAAGACGTTTGGTGAAGGATTGTCCAAAAAGATGTCACGACGGTTGTGTTTTGACTAACGCACGGTCCACCGTCCGTGACGGTTCGCAGGCTAGGTGACCGTTGCGCGATCGGGCGATGACAGCGAGTGGTCCCCGGGATCGCGGCACCTCGGTGCGATCGGTTCTCGTGTGGGAGGAAGCGCTGGTGCGCGAGGTTCACCGGTTCCGGGGGCGCACTGCTGGCGAGGCGGTCGAATGGGAGGATGGCAAGCGTGTCGAACACCTGGTTGTGGATCATCGTCATCGCGGCCGTCGTGCTCCTGGTCGCACTGGTGGCCGGGCTGACGATCGCACGCAAGCGCCGCATCAGTCTCGAACGCCGCGAGGAAGTGGAACGTCCCAAGGGCGGCGGTTATCAGGCCGGTGGTGGCATCGCGCTGGCGCCGGGTGGTGAAGGGAAACCGGCCTCGCCCGAGCCACCTCCGCATCCGGTGTCCGAACGCACCGAGACCGACGGCGAACCGGGGGTGGGTGAGGACGCCGCCGTGCCCAGGGACGCACCGCGGCGTGACATCGTCGACGTGACCCTGCCCGAGGAACGGACCCGCGAGGCCGTTCCCGAGCCGCGCCGGGAGCCCGAGGGCTCCACGGTGGAAGCGCCCACGGCCGAACCCGAGGCGCCCGCGGCCGAGTCCGAGACGGACACCGTGGCCGAGCCCGAGACGGAGGCGCCGGCGCGGGAGCCCGAGACCGTCGAGCCCGAGACCGCGCCCGCCCCACCGGAACCCGAGCCCGCTCCGGAGCCGGTCACCGAGGCTCCGCCCGAGCCAAAGGAGGAGGTCGCGCCCGCGACCGGACGGATCGAGCGGCTGCGCGGCAGACTGGCCAAGTCGCGGTCCGCACTCGGCCAGAGTCTGCTGGGCCTGCTCGGCGCCGGTGACCTCGACGAGGACTCGTGGCAGGACGTCGAGGACACGTTGCTGATCGCCGACCTCGGCGCGGCCACCACCACCGAGATCGTGGAGACCCTGCGCACCGAGCTGTCCGCCAGGGGAGTGCGCACCTCGGAGCAGGCTCGTGCGCTGCTGAGGGAGGTTCTCGTGAACGCCCTCGGCCCGGATTCCGACCGTGCGGTGCGTGCGCTCCCGCACACCGTCGACGGCACGAAGCAGCCCGCCGTCGTCCTGGTCGCGGGCGTCAACGGCACCGGCAAGACCACCACCACGGGCAAGCTCGCCCGTGTGCTCGTCGCCCAGAACCACAAGGTGCTGCTGGGCGCGGCCGACACGTTCCGCGCCGCCGCCGCCGACCAGCTTCAGACGTGGTCGGAGCGGGTCGGGGCCGAGGTGGTCCGTGGCAAGGAGGGGGCCGACCCCGCGTCGGTGGCTTTCGACGCCGTCAAGCGCGGGATCGACAGCGGCGTGGACGCCGTGCTCATCGACACCGCCGGACGGTTGCACACCAAGACCGGCCTGATGGACGAGTTGGGCAAGGTCAAGCGCGTGGTGGAGAAGCAGGCCAAGGTGGACGAGGTCCTCCTCGTCCTCGACGCCACGACGGGACAGAACGGTCTCGCGCAGGCACGGGTGTTCTCCGAGGTCGTGGACGTCACCGGCATCGTGCTCACCAAGCTGGACGGCACCGCCAAGGGCGGCATCGTGTTCCAGGTGCAGCGGGAGCTGGGTGTTCCGGTGAAGCTGGTCGGCCTCGGCGAAGGGCCCGACGACCTCGCCCCCTTCGAACCGGAGGCGTTCGTCGACGCGTTGCTGGCGTAGTCGACCAACGACGAAGGCCCAACAAGGAAGGCCCAACAAGGAAGGCCACCGTCCACGTCACGCGGGCGGTGGCCTTCGTGGTGTTCTCGTCAGTTCACGCAGCGTGGTTCGCCGGGGCCGTGCTCACCGGAGTCTCCGCCGTCGCTGTGACCGTCGAGGAAGGAGCCGACGAACTCCCGGACCTCCGCCTCGTCGACACCGATCACGGCGCCCAGCTCCGGCACCATCGCGGTGGGGTCGTCGATGGGGATTGTCGCGGTCGCGAACGTGGGGCGCTTCCACGTGGAGAACTGCTCGGCCAGAGCGAGCACGTCCAGCTTCGGGTCGGTGAGGACGTGTCCGTCGAGTGTCTCGGCGATCTCGGGAAGGCTCACGCGAGCGTCGCCGACCGAGGCGAACAGCGACTCGGCGAAGGCCTGCAACCGGACCACGCGGTCGAGGTCCCCTTCGGGAAGACCGCGCCGTTGCCGCAGGAACGCCAGGGCCTGGTCGCCGGAGAGGGTCTGCTTGCCCGCTTCCAGGTCCGCGCCCGAGAACGGGTCGTGCTGGGTCTCGTTCACGCACACCTCGACGCCGCCGACCGCCGTGGTCACCGGGCCGACGACGGAGGTGTCCACCAGCAGGTAGTGGTCGGCGGTCGTGCCGGTGAGTTCCTCGATCGTGTCCACCAGCGTCGTCGCGCCCCGGTGGTCGGCCTCCTCGTCGCCGCGTCCCTCGTCGAGCGCGGCCTCGCGACCGAGCTGGTAGGCCTCGCTCAGACGAGCCTGCCCGTGGCCGGGGACCTCGACCAGCGTGTCCCTCGGCAGGGAGACCACGGACGCGCCGTCGGAGCGCACGCGCGCCAGCAGGACCGCGTCGGCCCACCCGTCGTCGTCCATGCCCGCGATCACCAGGGTGCTGTTGTCGATCGACTGGGCGGCCGCCGGAGCGGCGGGTTGCTCGACCGGGTCACCGCCCAGCAGCTGGGGCGTGACAACCACGGCGGCGATCGCGACGGCGGCCACGGCGGCCGCCGTGAGCGCGGCGGGGACGCGTTTGAAGGCGGGTCGACCGGCTCGCCGGAGCAGCTGGGCTCTTAGCGGAGCGGAGTCGACGGCCCGGTTCGCCTCGTGGGCGAGGGCCTCTCGGATCAAGGACTCGGTGCGGTCGTCGGTCATGCCAGAACCTCCTTCACGGCCCCGGTGGGAGCGGTCGCGCGCAGGACGGACAGGGCGCGCGAGATGTGGCTGCGGACGGTGCCCTCGCTGCAGCCGAGGGCACCGGCGATTTCGGCGTGGGTGAGGTTTTCGTAGTAGCGCAGGACGAGCGCGGCGCGTTGCTTGCGCGGAAGCGTCGCGATCCGGGCACGCATGGCGTCCCGCTCGGCGTAGTACGTGGCGTGGTCCGCCACCGGAGCCGACAGTGCCTCCAGCGCTTCGTGGGTGGTCGAGACGTGCCGGGCGGCGCGCCGACGTCGCCACGACAGGTACTCGTTGGTCACCATGCGCCGCACGTAGGCGTCCGGTGCGTCGAGGGAGGAGATGCGATCCCAGCGTCTCTGCGCGCGCAGCAGGACGTCCTGGACGACGTCCTCCGCCAGGTGCGGATCACAGGTCAACGCCGTGGCGTAGCGCAACAGGCGTTCGAGCCGCTGCTGTACGAAATCCTCGAAGCGACGGGGTATCGCTTCGTTCCGGGTCGGATCAGTCACGCCTTAGCAACGTCACGGTGCCCCCACCGCGTTGAGTCGCCGGAGAAATTCGTCTTCGTCACTCGACGGGTTGCCGGGTGGCGAGCTGTTCCGACAGCCGTTGGGCCGTGCGCTGCACGGCGGGAGCGATGCCGCGGACCGCTTCGTCGGTCAGCCGTCCCTCGGGGCCCGACACCGACACGGCCGTGGGGGTGGGGGCGTCGGGGACGGCCACGGCAATGCAACGCACCCCCAGCTCCTGTTCGCTGGAGTCGAGTGCGTAGCCCTGCTCGGTGATGTCGGCGAGGTGACGGAGGAAGGCGTCGACGTCGGTGTGCGTGTGCTCGGTGTAGGCGGGCATGCCGGTGCGCTCCAGCAGGGCCCGCGCGTCGGCGGGGTCGAGGGTCGCCAGCATCGCCTTGCCGACTCCGGTGCCGTGGGGCAGCAGTCTGCGTCCGACCTCGGTGAACATCCGCATGGAATGCCGCTGGGTGGCGACCTGCGCGACGTAGACGACCTCGTCGCGTTCGAGGACGGCCAGGTTGGCGGTCTCGCCGACCTCGTCGACGAGTTCGGCCAGCAGCGGTCTCGCCCAGGTCCCGAACTGCAGGCTCGCGTTCTCGCCGAGTCGGATGAGCCGCGCGCCCAGGGCGTAGCGACGGTTGGTGTTCTGCCGTACGTATCCGAGCGTGACGAGGGTGCGGATCAGTCGGTGGATCGTGGGCATGGGTAGTCCCGACGAGGCCGCCAGCTCCGACAGGCTCGCCTCTCCACCGGTGTCCGCGAGCCGCTCCAGCAGTTCGAACGCGCGCTGGAGCGACTGCACGCCGCCGTTACCCGATCTGGCGGTCGCCACCGGATGTCTCCTCTCGCATTGAGGTTCCGCAATGTAGAAACTATAGTCCGAGATACAGAAAATCTTGACCGTGGTGACTGTTCTGCAGTTCGCGTGTCCTCACGTTTGGGGTGTTCGATGTCTGATGTGCGCGTGCTCGGCGCCGCTGTCGAGCGTGGCGATGAAATCCTGACGGACGAGGCGTTGGAGTTCCTCGCCGGGCTTCACTCCTCCTTCGCTGCCACGCGGGACGAGTTGCTCGCCGCCAGGGTGCGACGTCGCGAGGAGGCCAAGCGGACGGGCAGGCTCGACTTCCTGCCGGAGACCCGTCATATCCGTGAGTCGGAGTGGAAGGTCGCGGAGGCGCCGCCCGCGTTGCGCGACCGCCGGGTGGAGATCACCGGTCCCACCGACCGCAAGATGACCATCAACGCGCTGAACTCCGGTGCCAAGGTGTGGCTGGCCGACCTGGAGGACGCCAACACGCCGCACTGGAACAACGTCATCTCGGGTCAGGTCAACCTGTACGACGCCGTCCGTAAGACGATCGAGTTCAAGACCGAGAAGAAGCACTACAAACTGCGCGACGACGTCGAGCACGCCACGATCGTCGTCCGTCCCCGAGGCTGGCACCTCGACGAGCGCAACCTGGAGTTCGACGGACGCAAGGCCGTCGGCGCGCTCGTGGACTTCGGTCTGTACTTCTTCCACAACGCCAAGGAACTACTGAACCGCGGCGTGGGGCCCTACTTCTACCTGCCCAAGATGGAAAGCCACCTCGAGGCGCGGTTGTGGAACGACGTGTTCACCTACGCCGAGAAGACCCTCGGCATCGAGCACGGCACCATCCGGGCCACCGTGCTGATCGAGACCATCCCGGCCGCCTTCGAGATGGAAGAGATCCTCTACGAGCTGCGCGAGCACGCC
Source organism: Saccharomonospora glauca K62 (assembly GCF_000243395.2). Lineage (NCBI taxonomy): Bacteria > Bacillati > Actinomycetota > Actinomycetes > Pseudonocardiales > Pseudonocardiaceae > Saccharomonospora > Saccharomonospora glauca. Next base: position 1,032,485 of record NZ_CM001484.1, read on the forward strand.
TCGGGGCTCAACGCGGGCCGCTGGGACTACCTGTTCAGCGTCATCAAGTACTTCCGGGACGCCGGCGAGAAGTTCATCCTCCCCGACCGCAACAGCGTGACCATGACCGCGCCGTTCATGCGCGCCTACACCGAGCTGTTGGTGCGGACCTGCCACAAGCGTGGCGCGTTCGCGATCGGAGGCATGGCCGCGTTCATCCCGAGCAAGGACCCCGAGGTGAACGAGAAGGCGTTCGCCAAGGTGCGCGACGACAAGGCTCGCGAGGCCGGTGACGGCTTCGACGGCTCGTGGGTGGCGCACCCCGGCATGGTCGAGCTGTGCAAGGAGGAGTTCGACAAGGTGCTCGGCGACAAGCCGAACCAGCTCGACCGCCTCCGCGAGGACGTCTCGGTGACGGCCGACCAGCTCCTCGACGTCGCCGCCACCGAGGGTCGTGCCACCAAGGAGGGTCTGCGCGGTGCCGTGGACGTCGGGGTGCGCTACATCGCCTCGTGGTTGGGCGGCAACGGCGCGGCGGCGATCCACAACCTCATGGAGGACGCGGCCACCGCCGAGATCTCGCGGTCGCAGGTGTGGCAGTGGGTGCGCAACGAGGTGGAGCTCGACACCGGCGAGAAGGTCACCGCCGATCTCGTGCGCACGGTGCTCGAGGAGGTGCGGGGTGAACTCGCCGACGTGATCCCCGCCGACTTGCTGGCCCAGTCGGTGGAGTTGTTCGAGGAAGTGGCGCTCGCGGAGCAGTTCGCGGACTTCCTCACGCTGCCCGCGTACGAGCGGATCCGGTGAACCGAACCGTGCCCCGGCCGCTTCCGTCCGAGGAGTGGCCGGGGCACGGCCTTCTCGTTTCGTGTGTGATCTACCTCTAATTTGAGTGGTGACCGGTGGTGGCCGCGGTCGCAGTGTCCTTCCGGAATGCCAAGATCATTTCTTATGACCGGATTGAGAAAGTTCCACAGGACAGTGTGGACACGGAACTTGATCGCTCTCGCCACTGGTTGCGCTCTCGCGCTCGTTGCCGGATGTAGTTCCTCGACGGAGGACGCGTCGAGTGCCGAGTCCTCCTCGTCGGCCTCCGCTCTCCCGTCCGAGCCGTCCGACTCTCCCAGGTCCTTCGGTAACGGTTCCTCGGACGAGCTGCCGATTCCGATCGATTTCGAGTGGCCGGACGGGTGGCAGGAAACCTCGCCCGAGGAGCTCGGTGTCACGGGGGTCGCTCACGCGGCCACGTATCCGGAGCTCGACGACGGCACCGGGTTCTCGCCCACGATCCTGGTTTACGGCAGGGTCATCGACGAGGAGACCTCTCTGACGGAGATTGCCGAGCAGATGCTCGAAGAGCTCCGTGACGGCATGGGCGCCGAGGTGGAGGTGCTGGAGAGCGAGCCGGTGGACGACGAGGACGAGTTCTCCGGGCTGGTGCAGGTGCTGGACGTTTCCCTGCCGCAGCGGGACGTTCTGGAGATGTACATCTCCATCTCCGTTCCGGACTTTGAAAACTCCGACCGTGTGTCGCTGCTGGAGTTCACGTTGTCTGCCGCTCCCGAGGACTTCGAAGAAGTCGCGGAGAGCTTCCAGGAGTTCGTCGCCAAGGTAGAACCCAAGGAATAGGTCGGAGCTCCCGCCCGCGTTCGCGTCGCTCGCCCGGCGTCGCTGTGGCCGGTGTCCAATCCGGGCGAGTACGGAAGGCGAAGGCGTCCATGATGTCCCGCCGGAATGGCATGATCGCCTTTCATGGCCGCATCGGAAAAATCTCGTGGGACGTCATGGACGCGAAACCTGAGCTCGTTCGTCGTCGGTTGTGCTCTCGTGGGGGTCGTCGGGTGTAGTTCCTCGACGGAGGGCACGCCGATCGCCGCGGGCTCCGAGGCCTCCGCTCCGGCGTCTCCTTCGCCGACCGTCCCGGTGCGGCCGGAGGACGGGAACACGGGGCGGTCCCCGGAGCCCGAGCCGTCGCGGGGGCCCGGGGACGGTTCCGCGGGCGCGTTGCCGGTCCCGGTCGGCTTCGACCTGCCGGACGGCTGGCAGGAGGTGCCACCCGAGGAGTTCGGGGCGGCGGGAGCGGCTCTCACGGCGATCTATCCGGAACTCTCCGGCGGTGGGTTGACGCCCACGATCGTGGTCACCGGCACGGTCGTCGACAAGGGAATCTCCCTGACGAAGGTCGCCGAGCGGGCGTTCGAGGAGCTGCGTACCACCAGGAACGCCGAGGTGGAAGTCGAGGAAAGCGACATGAGGGAGGAGGGGGAGATCTCCGCGCTCACGCAGGTGCTGAACGTCTCCCTGCCGCAGGGAAAGATCAAGCAGATGTACGTCTGCCTCACCATGCCGAACGCCGAGGACCCGGAACGTGCGGCGCTGCTGGAGTTCTCGTTGACCACACTTCCGCAGGACTTCCCCAAGGTCGTGGATGACTTCCGGGAGTTCGTCACCTCGATGCACGTCGAGGAGTAGGGCGGAGCTCTCCGTGCCCAGGTGTTCGCCCCGCCGGCGTGTCGTGGCGTCGCCGAGTGTCGGCTTTGTCTCCTCGATGTCCGATTGTTCGAGGTTGGACCGGGTGGTCCATCCGCCGCTCATCCTCACGGATCCGTGACGATTGGTTCCTCCATACGTGGGATCATTACTCCATTCAGGTGAAAGATAGGGATCTTGCGGGTATAGGGGTTGCAAGATCCACACCCTGTAGGGCGTGACTGTTGGGTTTGGCTTCGAAGCGATCCCCGACGAGTTGCGGCAGGCCGCGGACAAGATCGACGACGTCCTCGGAAGAGTTCTCCAGCTGCCGTGGCGGGGACCGACGGGTGACTATGGACATTCCGGAGTCCAGCAGTGCTGGGCGGAATTCGTCGAGAACGCCAAGCGTGAGGTGGAGTCCCTTCGCGACAAAGCCGTTGAGCACGGTGAGTCGTTGAGGCGAGCGGCGCTTGCGTATCTCGAACAGGAGACGGAGAGCCACTCGAACATCGCGGGCCTCGGTGATCTGATCGACGGTGGGGGACTCGACCCGAGCATGCTCAGGACCGGGGGAATCGGGCTCGGGTCGATCACGGGGGGACAGACCAGGTCCGGTTCCGGCGGACCCACCGGAACGATCTCCGACGCCCTCACCGGAAACGACACCGGAGGTGCGGGGTGAGGCAACGGACGCGCTCCCACGGTGTTGATGTCAAGACGGCCGGCTTCGCTGAACTGGGGGTGCGGCCCTGATGGCCGAACTGGGGCAGACAACCAATCCGAAGGACCTGATTCCGGGTGAACCCGAGACGATCATCGAGGACCTGCGGGAGCTCACCAAGAACATCGAGGCGATCGGACTGACCGGCGACGGTCTCGGCACTGTCGATCCCGCGGGGTGGACCGGCGAAGCCGCCTCAACCTTCCGCGACGTCTTCTCCGCCGAACCTCCCAAGTGGTTCCGGGCTCTGGAACAGACCAGCCAGGGCGGTGAGGCTCTCGCCGACTACGCCGACATCCTGGTCTGGGCCCAGGGGGAGGCGCAGCGGGCGATCGAGATGTACACCGAGGCGCAGGCGGCCTCGCGCGCCGCCGCGGCTCAGTACGACGCGCAAGTGCAGCAGGCGGCGGCGACGGGCGCGCCGATCGCGCCGTTCAACGATCCCGGCGCGTCGGTGGCGAACGAAGCTCGGGCCATTCTGGACAACGCCCGCAACGAGCTGAGCCTGGCCGGGGACCTGGTGGCCCGAAAGCTCGGCTTCGAGCCCGACGGTCAGGGCGGTTACAAGCGCAACCTCGGGTCCAAGGAATGGGGAAGCGAGCGGCGCGAGAAGACGCGGGTGTGGGACCCCGAGACCGGGCAGTGGGTCGAACGGGATCCCGGCGGTTGGCAGCGTCACGGTCCCGGAGGTAGCTGGTCGGGCAAGTGGGGCTCCCAGTCCGACGGGATGCTCCGCGACAAGATCAAGGAGGTCCTCGGTCAGCTAGGGATCGAGATCCCCGAGAAAAAGTTGGAAGGGTCGGCGAACGTCGACGTGCTCGGCGGCAAGCTCGACGGCGAGTTCTCCTCGGGCGACTGGTCGGGCAAGGGCAGTCTCGAAGGCTCGCTCCTCGGCGCGGGCGCCGAAGGCAATTTCTCCACGTCCGTCCTCGGTGTCAACGTGGGCGGCAGTGCCGAGGCGTACCTCGCGAAGGGCGGCGCCGAAGGGGAGCTGAGCTACGGCGACTACGGCAAGCTCTCGGGCAAGGCCCAGGGCATCATCGGAGTCGAGGCCTCGGGCAACGTTTCGGTGGGCTTCGACGGGGTTCAAGCGAACCTCGGCGCCTTCGCCGGCGGGAAGGTCGACGCCGATCTCAGTGCCGAGGCGGGTGGCATCACCGTCGGGGTCCACGGGGAAGCACGGTACGGAGCCGGTGCGGACGCGAGTGCGCAGTTCGGCATGGGTGACGACGGCAAGTTCCACATTGGTGTGTCGGCAGGTCTCGCGTTGGGGCTCGGCGCCAAGGGAGGGTTCGATGTCGCGATCGATCCGGGCGAGTTCGCTGGTACCGTGGTCGACGTCGGCAGCGGCATCATGAACGCCGCGTCCAATGTCGGTAATGGAATCGCTAACGCCCTCGGCTTCTGAGCCGGGTCTGGAGACAGCGTGGTAGCAACCCTTCCCTTTCCGATCGAATTCTCGCTTCCCGAGGGATGGCGGTCGGTGAATCCCGACTCGATCGGCGCGGACGGTCCGGGGTTCGTGGCGCTGCACACCGCCACGAGTGGACCCTTCACGGCCAACATCACGATCTCGGGGGAAGTTCGCGATTCCAGCGTGTCGCTGGAGCAGATCGCCGACGAGACCGTCGCACGGCTTCGTCAGACGGACCCGAACGTCGAGGTGGGGAAGCGGGAGCACACCGGCTCGCCCGCGAGCCCCGGCTTCACCCAGGCGCTCCGGTTCCGGCCGGTGATCGAGGGAAGCCCGAGAGAGGTCTACCAGCTTCAGGCGCTGTTGGGAGCCCCGGACCGGCGTGATCCCGGCAGGCGCGCGGTGCTGCACGTCGCGATGACTGCGTTGCCCGAGCAGTTCGCCCAGCTCATGGGCGACTTCGGGAAGTTCCTCTCGACCATTCGGTTCGAGGGGTCGACGGCGTGAGTGTCGGCGTCGTCGTCGCCATCGCCGTCGGTGGCAGCGTCGTGTTCCTCGGCGGGCTGGCGTGGCTGATCGTCAGGCTGAACCGGATGGCCGGACCGAAAGCCGGAGATCGCCGACAGCTCGCCGAGGAACTGTCGCGCCGAGGTTGGAAGTACGCCGAACGCGACGACAGCGTCGTCGACGTCTACAACGAGCTGTACCGGAAGTACACACATCCTTTCGTGCTGGACCCCCTGGTGGGCCCACCACGGGCGACCTCGGCCAAGGACGTCGTCACCGGGGTGCATCGCGGCAGACCGTTCCTGGCGGCGGTGTTGGACACGTATCACCGTGGCGAGTATCTGGCCCAGCGCTGCGTGTGGGTGCGGACACCGGCGCCTCGTCCCGCTCTCACCGTTAGCCGGATGGCGGCCGCCGCCAGTCGGATCAACGACGCCATCGGAACCGGTGACTTCAAGACGGGGAACCCGGAATTCGATGAGAAATTCGACGTGCGCGGTCAGGACCCGAATTTCACCGCTGCCGTCATGACTCCGGAGCTGGTGGCCCTGCTTCTTTCGGAGCGGGGACAATTCAGTGGGTTCATGTTGCTGGGCGACCAGCTCGACGTGTTCGATCCGATCGGCGACCATTGCGACCCGAACCAGCTCGTCGCGGCTCTCGACCTGAGGTGCGACATTCTCGATCGCGTTCCGGCCTCGGTCTGGTCGTGACGACGAGGTGAGGGGGTGGCTCCTTCGCTTCCGCGGAGGGCGGCTACCTTGGTCATCGGTACGGTCCGGCCCCCGGCGGCCGCGACGTGGAGGTGTCCGTGGCAAGAGGGAATTCGAGCCCGGTCCTTCGCGGTGCTGACCGAAATGACGGTCCTGTCCTCGATTTGAGGAAGTGTCCGAAATTGCTCGAAGTCGACGGCGGTTCGCCCCCGGATCGGGACGGCCGCATCGGCTATCGAATGAAATGACGTCGCACGACAACGGTTGTTCCCGGACTGACGTCCGAATCGACGAGCAGCCGATGTCGTCCGCACGAGGAATGTCGGGGAATGAGTACGAGAGTGTCGACGTTGCCGGCGCCGGTGAGATTCACCTTGCCGGACGGCTGGGTCGCGGTGCCCCCGCGAGAGGTCAAGGCTGACAATGCCGCGTTCGTGGCGGTGTATCCGGAAATGAAGGGGGTGTTCACCCCGAACATCACCGTGACCGGTCACGTCCGGCCGCATTACGCGTCGTTGGAACAGGTGGCGGAGCAGGCGCTGGCGGAGCTGCGGTCGGGCGCGTCCGATGTGCAGGTGGGGGAGCGAAGCGAGATAGGGAACGCGAGCCACCCCGGTTTCGTGCGGGCGGTTCGGTTCGCGTTGCCTTACGGCGGAAAACCGCTGTACATCGTGCAGCGCCAAGCCTTCTTCCGAATGCGTCATCCACGAAGTTCCGCCCATATGGCGGTCCTGCAGGTGGCGTTGACGGCGTTGCCCGAACAGTTCGTGAACCTGCTCGACGAGTTCCACGACTTTCTTTCGACGATCCGACCGGAAGTGGTGCAATGAGTGGTTACGCAGCGCAGCTCATGCGTCGTATCGAGGCGCTGGACACGGCGGCGGCCGACAACCGCCGTCGGGCCGAGGCCTACAAGCAGACGGAGGAGGAGCTCAAGAACGTCCGCGCGAGCGTGACGTCGCCCGACGGAGTCGTGACCGTGGTGGCGGGACCCGGAGGCTCGATCACGTCCGTCACGTTCTCCGACCGCGTTCGCGAGCTCAGCCCGGCGACGTTGTCCACGACGGTTCAGCAGACCATCGCGGCTGCCGTCGCCGCCGCGGCGCGCCGGCAGGCGGAGGTCGTCCGGCGAGGGCTGGGCAGCACGGACCTGTTGGACCGGGTCATCGAGTCGGACGAGCGGTTGTTCGGGGACCAGCGTCCCCCCGAGTCCGCGGAGCCCCACGCCCAGCAGGCGCCGTCGAGCGCTCAGCCACTTCCGAAGGCTCAGGCGTCCCCGAGGAGGGCGGCTCCCTCCTCCGCCGACGACGAGGCGTTCTTCCAGGACTTCGGCGTCTTCTCGTCGAGGCGGTGACGTGTTCCCCGGCCGGCCGGGGCGTCGGTACGGGCCGTCCCCGGCCGGCCGAAACGCGATTACCCTGTCGATGTGGACGTGGTGATCGACCTCAACAGTGATCTGGGCGAGGGCTTCGGAGCGTGGCCGCTCGGGGACGACGAGGCGTTGCTGGACGTGGTCACCAGCGCCAACGTCGCGTGTGGTTTCCACGCGGGCGACCCGAGCGTGCTGCGCCGTGTCACCGAACGGGCCGCCGAACGCGGCGTGGCGATCGGTGCTCAGGTCGGTTACCGCGATCTGGCCGGGTTCGGTCGCCGCTTCATCGACATGGACCCCCACGATCTGGCCAACGACGTCATCTACCAGATCGGGGCGCTCGACGGGTTCGCCCGGATCGCCGGCTCGGCCGTGCGCTACGTCAAGCCTCACGGCGCGCTCTACAACGCCGTGGTGTCGCACGCGGAACAGGCGGCCGCCGTGGTGGACGCGGTCCGGCGTTACGACCCCACTCTTCCGATCCTGGGGCTGCCGGGCTCGGAGCTCGTCCGCCGGGCCGAGGAGGCGGGGCTGACCGTCGTGCTGGAGTCCTTCGCCGACCGCGCCTACACCCCGGAGGGCACGCTGGTGTCGCGTCGCGAGCCGCATGCTGTGGTTCGGGATCCCGACGAGGTGGTGGAGCGCAGCGTGCGCATGGCGTTGGAGGGAGCCGTGCGGGCGGTGGACGGCAGTGTGTTGACGCTGCGTCCCCAGTCGTTGTGCGTTCACGGCGACACCCCCGGTGCCGTCGACCTCGCGCGCCGGGTTCGCAAGGCGCTCACCGACGCCGGGGTGTCGGTGAGGTCCTTCGTCGAGACCGACTGAGGGAGCGGCTCAGCTCGACGCGAACGAAAGCCGTCGTCCCGTGAGTTGCCCCGCCCGGATGCGCAGGTACCGGTCGCGCTGGCCCGGCGCCCACGGCCGGTTGCGGAAGTCCGTGACCCGTACCAGCGTGTTGACGTCGGTGATGACCGTGGCGGTGCCGAGCAGGACGACGCTCCACCCGGTGTGGCTCGCGTGGTCGATGCTGTCGACCTCGAACGCCACGACCGTGTCCGCCACCCGGCGCGCCCATGAGTCCCCCGACGTTCTGATGATCACGTCGCGGCCGTCGAGGACGTAGTTCACCGGGCGGATAGCGGGCAGCGCCTTCTCGGTGAAGACGAGCCGCCCGACGGGTTCGGTTTTGAGCAGCTCAAGGCATTCCACCTCGCTGAGCTCCCGCATCTCGGCGGGAGTGGTGATCGCCTTCGCGGACCGTGGCTGTGTCACCGGTTGCATCCCTCGTGTCGTCGCCTGCCCCCGGCTCGTCGCGGTTCGCACCCGCCGGGTCTCGACATCGACTCTGCGTCACGACCCACCGCCCTGAGCAGGGCACAAAGACCCGTCTGCGGTGACCCAACGACACGAGGCCGGCATCTAGGGGCCGAGGAGCAGTCGCAACCGGTGCTCCCGCTCGGCCGGGGTCTGGCGGGGGCAGCTCGCGCATTTCGAGTCCCGCGTGGCGGGGGCTTCGTAGATCAGGCAGCACGACGAACGCCGCAGCACCAGCCGATCACCCATCGTGGCGAACCGGGGGCGCGGGGACCCGTTCCACACGCACCCCGGTAGCTCGCGGGCCGCGCTTTCCATATGGTCGGAGAGTTCGCGGGCCAGCCGAGGCGCCGTGTTCGCGTCGCCGGTGGTGGACGCCGCCCACAGCAGGCGGTTGGCGATCGAGTCCACTCCCACGGCCCACAACGCGCGTGGGGAGGCGCCGCTGGCCCGCGCGAACGCGGTGACAGCGGAGTCGAGGGCCCGGACGAGTGCCGCGCCGAGAGCGGCCGGATCCGCCCCGAGGGCGCGGGTCGAGTGCGCGTCGAGGAACCGCCCGTCGGCGGTGACGTCGAACGTCACGGCGTCCAGGGCGGGGTCGCGCGCCACTCCCGTGTGCACCCAGGGTTCGAGGGCGGGTGCGACGAGCACCGACGACGCCGAGTACCACCGAATGGTACCCAGCACCGCGGGCGCGGCTCGGCCGTGCAGTCGTCGCGCCCGGTCGAGGTCCTCCGTCACCCACGCGGGGTCCGCGAGCGCCGTCGCGGGCAGTTCCACAACCCTCACCCCCGCTTCTCGTAGACCGACACCGTGAACGACAGTGTCACCCGGACCGCCTCGGCGACGGCGGCCAGCCGGTCGCCGAGCCCGTTCCGGTGCAGGTGATGGGCATTGGGCCCCATGAGTACGGCGTTGCGTACGTCGTCGGGCGAGAGCGTGACGTGGTCGGTGACGTCCGTGCGTTCGACGAGCGTGAAACCTGCGGCGAGCGCGGCGTCGAGGCGTTCGGACTTGTCGGCGCCGACGTCGAGCAGCGACAGCGACTCGGCGAGTTCGGCGAGGTGACCCGGCCCCGGACCGGCCACGAGCAGCCTGCCCTCCGGGACGAGCACGCGGCGGAACTCGTCCGCGTTACGGGGCGCGAAGACGTTGAGCACCGTCTCGGCCACGCCCTCGCCCACCGGCCACGGCCGCCACAGGTTCCACACCGCCGCGCCCAACCTCGGATGGGCACGGGCGGCCCGCTTCAGCGCCGGGGCGGACACGTCGAGGGCGAGTCCGGTGGCCTGCGGTAGCGCGTCCAGGACGTGGGCGAGGTAGTAGCCCGTGCCCGCGCCCGCGTCGACCACCATCCGCCCCCTCGCGCGCGCCGCGAGTGCCGCGGCCAGGGACTCGTAGAAGCCCTTGCCCAGGAAGGCGACTCGCGCCGCCACCATCTCGGCCGTGTCGGCGGTGCCCTTCGGAACCTTGGCGTGCAGGAGGTTGACGTAGCCCTGTCGGGCCAGGTCGAACGCGTGCCCCCGAGGGCAGCGCAGCGTACGAGCCTCCCGAGCCACCCGGTCGCCGCACACCGAACACCGCAACGCCGCCACGACGGGGTCGGGCGGGGCGGGGAGCGTAGGGGAGTGGTTCGCGGGCATGGCCCTATTCGACCACGCCGCCTCGACGTGGGCTGAAACGTAGCCGTTACGGAGCGCACGGCCCAGTTCACTTGTCCGCAACACCGGAAGCGATTTGTCGCAACATGCCGCTTCGATGCTCATGCCGAACCGCGGGTTGCGCACGGGCGCACGAGTGCGAGGAGGCGACGTGGAAGGGAATACGGCCTGGTTGCTCACCAGCGCCGCACTGGTGTTTCTGATGACGCCGGGACTGGCGTTCTTCTACGGAGGCATGGTGCGCGCGAAGAGCGTGCTCAACATGCTGATGATGTGCTTCGGGGCGCTGGGGCTCGTCGGGGTGTTGTGGATGGTCTACGGCTACTCCACCGCGTACGGCACCGACATCGCGGGGCTGGTCGGCAACCCGTTCGACCACCTCGGGCTGGCCGGGTTGATGACGCCCGAGGGAGATCCGACGGAGAGCACGGTCGACGTCGCGTTCCAGGCGATGTTCGCCATCATCACCACCGCGCTGATCGCGGGCGCGGTGGCCGACCGCATGCGGTTCGGCGCCTGGCTGCTGTACGCGGGGGCGTGGGTGACGCTCGTGTACTTCCCCGTGGCGCACTGGGTGTGGGGCGACGGCGGGTGGATCGGCGAACTCGGCGCGCTGGACTTCGCCGGTGGCACTGCCGTGCACATCAACGCCGGAGCCGCCGCGCTCGGACTGGTGCTCGTGCTGGGCAAGCGGGTCGGCTGGCCGTCGGAGCCGATGAAGCCGCACAACCTCCCGTTCGTGATGCTCGGCGCGGGGCTGCTGTGGTTCGGCTGGTTCGGGTTCAACGCCGGGTCGGCGTACGCCGCGGACGGGGTCGCCGGGATCGCCTTCGTGAACACGGTGACCGCCACGTGTGTCGCCATGCTGGGGTGGCTGCTCGTCGAGCGGCTGCGGGACGGCAAGGCCACGAGCCTCGGGGCGGCGTCGGGCGTGGTGGCCGGCCTGGTCGCGATCACTCCCGCGTGCGCCTACGTGGACACCTGGGGCGCGTTGGTGATCGGTGTGGTCGCGGGAGCGCTGTGCTCGCTGGCGGTCGGCCTCAAGTACCGGTTGGGCTTCGACGACTCGCTCGACGTCGTGGGTGTGCACCTCGTCGGCGGTCTGGTCGGCACCGTGCTGCTCGGCTTCGTGGCGACGTCCTCCGTGGTCGGTGAGGACGGCTCCGACGGGTTGTTCTACGGCGGCGGTGCGGGGCTGCTGGGTGTCCAGGTGCTCAGCGCCGTGGCGGTGATGGCCTACTCCGCGCTGATCTCGGTGCTGCTGGGGCTGTTCGTCAAGGCCGTCACGGGCGGCCGGGTCAGTGCCGAGACGGAGGTCGCGGGCATCGACGAGGCGGAGCACGCCGAGTCGGCGTACGACTTCGCCGGCGCCCGAGGCGGGAGGGCCGCGTCGGGCGAGACGGGCACGCCGCCGATGGAGGCTCCGAAACCAGTGCCCGCCGGGAAGTTCGAGGAGAGCGCGTCATGAAGTTGATCACCGCGATCGTGAAACCGTACACGCTGGACGACGTGCGCACGGCGCTCGAACAGCTCGGCGTGCTGGGCATGACCGTCAGCGAGGTCCAGGGCTACGGACGTCAGAAGGGGCACACGGAGGTCTACCGCGGGGCCGAGTACGCCGTCGACTTTGTGGCCAAGACCCGGATCGAGGTGGTCACCGACGACGTCATGGCGGACAAGGTGGTGGACGCCGTCGTGGCCGCGGCCCACACCGGTCGGATCGGGGACGGCAAGGTGTGGGTGACTCCGGTCGAGACGGTGGTCCGGGTCCGCACGGGCGAACGCGGCGCGGACGCGCTGTAGCCGCGGTCATGGCCGAACCGGGTCTCGTGGAGGTGGCGAACCGTCTGATCGACGTACGCGGGACCACCGCGGCGGAGGTGCGGGCCATGCTGGTCGAGCTATACGACTTCTGGCTCCGCCGTGCCGCCGGGGAGTCCGGTGTGGACGGCGAATCGGTCGGGGTCGCGCTGGCGGCGGTCGGTGGCCTGGGCCGCCGCGAGTTGGTGCCGTTCGCCGACCTCGACCTGGTACTGCTCCACGACGGACGTCCGGAGGCGGACCGGATCGCCGAGGCCGTGTGGTACCCGCTGTGGGACTCCGGGATCCCGATCGATCACGTGGTGCGTACTCCGGACCAGGCGCTGGAGGTCGCGGCCGAGGACGTGCGCACCGCGATCGGCTTGCTCGACCTCCGTCCGCTCGCGGGGGACGAATCGCTCGTCGCGCGCGTGCGGACGGAGGCACGGGAGCAGTGGCGGCGGCTGGCTCGGCGCGTCGTACCCGAGTTGCTCGCGGCGACGCGGGCCCGGTGGGAACGCAGCGGGGAGATCGCGCAGTCCGCGCGCCCGGACGTCAAGTACGGCCGGGGTGGACTGCGGGATCTGGCCGTGTTGGACGCGCTCGCGGTGGCGCAGCTCACCGATCGGCCGAACCGGGAGGTGAACTCGGCCCGCGAACTCCTCCTGGACGTCCGTACCGAACTACGCAGGCTGCTGCGCCGCGCGCGGGATGTGCTCGAACCGCCCGAGGCGACGGCCGTCGCCACGCGGCTGGGGTTCGACGACCGGTTCGCGCTCGCGCGGGCGTTGTCGGGTGGGACACGGGCCGTCGCGTACGCGCTCGACGTCGCGTTCCGTGCCGCGAAGCAGCCACCGAGCATCCGGCGCCGCCCCACGCGGGTGCCTCTCGACGACGGTGTGGTGCTGCACGGCTCCGAGGTCGCCCTCGCCCGGCGGGCTCACCCGACCCGCGACCCCTTCCTGGTGTTGCGGGTGGCCGCCGCTTCGGCGGTCACGGGAGCCCCCATCGCGCAGGGCACCCTCGCGGTGCTGGCCGCGTCGGCGCCCGAACCGCGTCCGCCGTGGCCCGACGGTGCTCGTGACACGTTGCTGCGCCTGCTCGGCGCCGGTGAGGGAGTCGTAGCGGCGGTCGAGGCACTCGACCGCGCGGGGCTGTGGGGCAGGTTGTTCCCGGAGTGGGGCGCGGTGCGGGACCTGGCGCCGAGGGAGCCCCTGCACTCGTGGACGGTCGACGCCCATCTCCTGCGCACGTGTGTGGAGGCTGCCCGGCTCAGCACCTCGGTCTCCCGGCCCGATCTGCTCCTGCTCGCCGCCTTCCTGCACGACATCGGCAAGGGACGCGACACCGACCACTCCGAGTTGGGGGCGCGGCTCGCCGAACGGGTCGCCGAGAGGCTCGGCGTGACCGGGCGGGACGGGACGGTGCTGGTGGGCGCCGTACGACACCACCTGTTGCTGATCCACACCGCTCTCCGGCGCGACATCACCGAGCGCGCGACCGTCGAGCGCGTCGCCACCACTCTCGGGGGCGACGCGGTGCTGCTGGAGGTGCTGCGCGCGTTGACCGAGGCCGACGCGCGGGCCACCGGTCCGGGAGTCTGGACGCCGTGGCGGGCTCGGCTCGTGGACGAGCTGGTGTCTCGTTGCCGGGCCCTCATGCGGGGTGAGGAGCCCACCCTGCCCCCTCGGGAACTCACGGGAGCGCAGCGGGAACTCGCGGTCGAGGCGATTCGTACGACCACCGGCCGCACGCGGGTCGATCCCGGCTCCGGCGACGGCCCCGAGCTGCCGCTCACCGTCGAGTTCGCCGCGCCTTCCGGCCGGGCGCTCTTCGCGCCCGCGATGGGAGTGTTGGCGGCGAACTCGCTGCGAGTGCTGTCGGCGGTGGTGCGGGGGCACCTCGGGGCCACGGTGGGGGTGTTCACCGTCACGCCCGTCTTCGGTGATCCTCCCGAGCCGGCGCTGTTGCGGGACCAGTTCGCCCGCGCCGTGACTCGTAGCCTTCACCTCGGCGCCCGGCTCGCCGAAAAGGAACGGGCCTACGCCTCGCGGACCCGAGTCGTGCCGCAGGTCGATCCCGTGGTCCTGTGGTTCGACGACGAGGTCTCGGGTCGCGAGGTCGTCATGGAACTGCGCGCGGTGAGCAGGATCGGCCTGCTGTACCGGGTCGCGTGCGTGCTGGAGTCGAGGGATGTGCGGGTGCGCTGGGCGCGGATCGCCGAACTCGGCGCGGGGGTCGTCGCCTCCTTCGCGGTGGCGCCCGGTCGCGGAACGCCGGACACCGCATGGCGGACGGAGGTCACCGAGGCCGTGCTGAACGCCGCGGGCCCCACGCCCGTCGGGGCTGTCGGTAGCCCCCGCCCCCCGCGAGGCGGGGAACCGGATCGGATTGCGTAGGACTACTCACCGATTACTCGGTGTCTTCACGCTGCCTCCACCGGGACGAACCGGGCAAGCTGTGAGGCAACTCGGTGAGGTGCCGAAGGCCGATCCGGGCGTTCGCCAGTTCTGGGGGTCTGGCGAACGCCATGACGCAGCCGGACCCGGCGAGTGCCTCGCCGAGGGAAGCCCGCCCGGGACGGAGAGGGACGCACAGGGGGGAGCGTCCGCCCGGGCGGGCCGAGAAGTCGAGGTGCCGGAGTCGTCTACCCTTGGAAGTCGCGGTCGGGCCCTGGGCACGTGGCCCGGACCGGACAACCACGACCTGCTGGAGCGTGCACCTCGTGTTCGACACACTCTCCGATCGGCTCACGTCGGTCCTGCAGAACCTGCGCGGAAAGGGCAAGCTCTCCGACGCCGACATCGACGCGACCGCGCGGGAGATCCGCATCGCGTTGCTGGAGGCGGACGTCGCGCTACCCGTGGTCCGGGAGTTCATCAAGCAGGTCAAGGACAGGGCTAAGGGCGCGGAGGTCTCGCAGGCGCTGAACCCGGCCCAACAGGTCATCAAGATCGTCAACGAGGAACTCATCGGCATCCTCGGCGGCGAGACCCGCAGGCTCAACCTCGCCAAGAACCCGCCCTCGGTGATCATGCTGGCGGGTCTTCAGGGTTCCGGTAAGACGACCCTGGCGGGCAAGCTCGCGCTGTGGTTGAAGAAGCAGGGGCACACCCCGCTGCTCGTGGCCTGTGACCTGCAGCGGCCGAACGCCGTGACCCAGCTCCAGGTCGTCGGTGAGCGCGCGGGTGTCACCACGTTCGCGCCCGAGCCCGGCAACGGGGTGGGCGACCCGGTGGACGTCGCGCGGCGGTCGATCGAGGAGGCCCGCCGGGCCCAGCACGACGTGGTCATCGTCGACACGGCCGGTCGGCTCGGTGTCGACGAGGAGCTCATGCGGCAGGCCGCCGACATCCGGGACGCCGTGACACCCGACGAGACGCTGTTCGTCGTCGACGCCATGATCGGTCAGGACGCGGTGACCACGGCGGAGGCGTTCCGTGACGGCGTCGGCTTCTCCGGCGTGGTGCTCACCAAGCTGGACGGCGACGCCCGCGGTGGTGCGGCGCTGTCGGTGCGGCACGTCACCGGCAAACCGATCCTGTTCGCCTCCAACGGCGAGAAACTCGAGGACTTCGACGTCTTCCACCCCGACCGGATGGCCAGCCGCATCCTCGGGATGGGCGACGTGCTCACCCTGATCGAGCAGGCCGAGCAGGCGTTCGACCAGGAGAAGGCGGAGCGGGCCGCGGCCAAGCTGGGCACCGGCGAGCTCACGCTGGAGGACTTCCTGGAGCAGATGCAGGCCGTGCGGCGCATGGGCCCGATCGGCAACCTGCTCGGCATGCTGCCCGGCGCGGGGCAGATGAAGGAGCAGCTCGCGCAGGTCGATGACTCCCATCTCGACCGTCTTCAGGCGATCATCCGGGGCATGACGCCCGCCGAGCGGGCCAACCCCAAGATCATCAACGCCTCGCGCAGGCAGCGTATCGCCAAGGGGTCGGGCGTCACGGTGCGCGAGGTCAACGACCTGGTGAACCGCTTCTTCGAAGCACGCAAGATGATGCAGCAGATGGCGGGCCGGTTCGGCTTCGGCCTCGGCGGCAGCGCGACGAAGAAGCGCAAGGGCAAGAAGGGCAAGAAGGGCAAGAACAAGGGGCCCACACCGCCCAAGATGAAGGGCGGCTTCCCCGGTGGCCTGCCCGGTGGGTTCCCGCAGGGCGGCGGTATGCCCGACCTGTCCCAGCTCGGTGGCGGGCTGAACGAGCTGCCGCCGGGGTTCGACCCGTCGAAGCTGAAGCTGCCGAAGAAGAAGTAGGCCGTGGCCGTGTACCACATTCGCGGGGTCGTGCTCCCCGACGGCGAGGAGCGCGACGTCTGGATCAAGGACGGGCGGATCACCTTCGAGCCGGTCGAGGAGGCCCGCACGCTCGACGGCGCCTTCGTGGTCCCCGGTCTGGTGGACGCGCACTGTCACCCCGGAATCGGGGAGAACGGTCCCACCACGCTGGAGGAGGCGTGTGCGCAGGCGATCCGGGATCGTGACGCGGGCACGCTGCTGATCAGGGACTGCGGCCTGCCGATCGACGCGCGCCCGCTCCAGAGCCGGGCCGACCTGCCCCGCATCATCCGCAGCGGACGTCACCTCGCCCTGCCGAAGCGCTACCTCCGTGGCTACGCGATCGAACTCTCCCACCCCGACGAACTGCCCGCCGCCGTGGCGGCCCAGGCCGAGGACGGCGACGGCTGGGTCAAGCTCGTCGGTGACTGGATCGACCGGTCGGTGGGCGATCTCGCGCCGTTGTGGCCCGACGACGTGCTCGCCGAGGCCGTGCGGGTCGCTCACGAGGCTGGGGCGCGGGTGACGGCGCACGTCTTCGGGGAGGCCGCCCTGCCGGGGCTGATCGCCGCGGGCATCGACTGCCTCGAACACGGCACGGGCCTGTCCTCCGACCAGCTCGCCGAGCTCGCCCGCAAGGGCATCGCCCTCGTACCGACCCTCATCAACATCGACAACTTCCCCGCCATCGCCGACAGCGCGGTGCGCTACCCCACCTACGCCGCCCACATGCGGGCGCTCCACGCGGGGGTCACCGACATGGTGGGTGCCGCCGTCGACGCCGGCGTGGCGATCTACGCCGGTTCCGACGCGGGCGGCATGGTGGAGCACGGCAGGCTCGTCGACGAGATCGAGGCCCTCCACAAGGCCGGGCTGTCGAAGGAACGAGCGCTGGCCTCGGCGTCGTGGGCGGCGAGGGACTGGCTCGGTGTCGAGGGCATCGTCGAAGGCGCCTCCGCCGACCTGCTCGTGTTCGACTCGGACCCGCGAGAGGACCTGGCGGTACTACGCCGTCCGCGCCACATCGTCCTCCGGGGGGTTTTGATCAACTGACGCCCTCGGCCGTTCCGCCGTAGTGTTTTGACCACACAGTGATCGGCGTCCGCGGTCCGGGAGGTGCAGTGGAGGACGAGGGGGCGACGTCGGCCCGTGACGGGCTGGTGCTGGGAGCACATTGGGCGCTGGTCGCCTTCATCGTCTCCCTCGGCGCTTACTACGTGCTGTCACTTCTGCTGTCCGGACTCGCCTTCCACGGGCGGATCGGGCTGTCCGACCTCGGTCCGCTCGTCCTGCTGGCCTTCCTCCCCAACCTCTTCTTGGGCCTGGGGCCGGTCCTCGCTTCGCGCCGCTGGGGCAGGGGAGTGCGGATCGACTTCGGGCTGCGGCCCACCGGTCGGGACGTGCGCGTCGGGTTGGCCTGCGGAGGGTTCTCGCTGCTCGCGGCCTACGTGCTGAACCTGGTGCTGCTCCAGGTCTACGGGGGCGACTACCTGTCCGACTCCACCACGGAGGTGCTGCGGAGCATGACGTCCAGCTTCGGCTGGCTCGTGTTCGCGGCGCTCGTCGTGGTGGTGGCCGCGCCCCTGACCGAGGAGCTGTTGTTCCGAGGAGCCCTGTGGAGCGGTCTGGCGCACCATCGGGTGTCGCCCTGGGTGATCCTCGTGTTGACGGCGCTGATCTTCGCGCAGGTGCACGGGGAGCCGGAACGCACGTTGGCCCTGCTGGGGCAAGGCATCGCCATCGGTACGGCGAGGCTCCTCACCGGAAGGGTGAGCGCGAGCATCATCGCGCACGCCACCAACAACCTTCCGCCCGCGTTGCTGCTGTTCGGCGGCTCGTGATCCATCTTCGACCCAGTAGGCTCGAAGAAAAGATCATGAAAAACGGAGGGGATCGGGTGAGGTCATCGGACTCGCAGGACCCCGCGGGCGAGGAGGTCGGTGCCGACGCGCCCGAACCGAGCGGGCGCCCCGCGTTCCACCGGCCCACCCATCGCTGGGGTTTCGGGGCGTTCCTGTTCGTGGAGGCCGTGCTGCTGGCGACGGCGGCGTTCGTCGGCGTCTTCCTCGGCGGCGGAACCCCGGAGTCCGTTCCCGTGCGTGACGTGCTCATCGGCACGATGACCCCCACGATGCTCGCCGCGCTGTCCGCCCTGGTTATCACCAAGGTGCGGGGCAACGGTCCGTTGGCCGACCTGTGTCTCGCGTGGCGCTGGGACGACGTGAAGGTCGGTCTCAAGTTCGGCGCCCTCGGCCTGGTGTGCACGGTGGTGGGCGTGCTGGTCTGGACCCGATTGGTGGGGGAGGACAACGCCACATCGGCCATCGGCGCGCTGATCGAGGACAAACCGATGTCGGTGTCGGCGGCCGTGGCCATGTTCGTCTATCTGTGGCTGCTCGGCCCGGTCTGCGAGGAGATCATCTACCGCGGGCTGCTGTGGGGCGCGGCCGAACGACTGGGCTGGGGCTCGGAGCGGTGGGGGCGGTTCGCGGCGTTCGTGTTGTCGACGGCCGTGTTCGCCGTGAGCCACCTCGAACCGCTGCGTACGTCGCTTCTGATCGTCATCGCCATCCCCATCGGGCTGGCCAGGCTGGTCACCGGGCGGCTGCTCGGCAGCATCGTCGCCCACCAGATGAACAACTTCCTCCCCGCACTGGCGATACTGCTGACCTCACTCGGCGTGGTCACGTCCTGAAGGGGCGCTTCGGGGGCGGATCGCGTGGCGGGACGTGCCCGAGGAGGTGCCGTCGGGCGAGCTCCGGGGCGGCCCGTGGTCGGTGCCCCGCCCCGTGGCCGGGGTGCTCACGCTCCCCGGCACCAACCGAGTTCGCCCGTTCTGGCAAAATGGGGGCTTGCCCGCTCCGGTTCGGGCCCTCTCACCGTGCCGGGGCGACCACCTACTTGCGGGCACCTGGATCCGGCTCCCCACTCGGATCGTGTCCCGACCCGAGTACGAGAAGACGACAGGAGTACCCACACCCGTGGCTGTCAAGATCAAGCTGCAGCGCCTCGGCAAGATTCGCGCGCCCTACTACCGCATTGTGGTCGCGGACGCCCGCACCCGTCGTGACGGCAGGGCCATCGAGACCATCGGGAAGTACCACCCGAAGCAGGAGCCGAGCTTCATCGAGGTGGACTCCGAGCGGGCTCAGTACTGGCTGAAGGTCGGCGCTCAGCCCACGGAGCCCGTGCAGCGCATCCTCGAGATCACCGGCGACTGGCAGAAGTTCAAGGGTCTGCCCGGCGCCGAGGGCAAGCTCCGTAAGCCCGAGCCGAAGCCCTCGAAGGAGGAGCTGTTCAACGCCGCGCTCGCCGCTGCCAACGAGGAGCCCAGCGTCGAGGCCACCACGCCGAAGAAGAAGGGCGGCAAGAAGGCCGACAAGGCCGAGGGGTCCGAGGCCGGCGACTCGGCTGAGAAGAAGGACTCGGCTGAGAAGAAGGCTGACGAGGCGTGAGCTTTCTCGCCGATTCGCTCGAACACCTGGTGCGCGGCATCGTCGATCACCCCGACGACGTCCAGGTCGAGCTGATCACCACCCGTCGAGGTAGGACGTTGGAGGTCCACGTGCACCCCGACGACCTCGGCAAGGTGATCGGCCGCGGAGGCCGTACGGCCACCGCGCTGCGCACCGTGATGGGATCCGTCGGTGGTCGTGGCGTCCGCGTGGACGTCATCGACACCGACCGCTGACCGCGCAGAGGCAGCGAGCGTGCAGGTCGTAGTGGGTCGGGTGGTCAAACCGCACGGCATTCGCGGTGAACTCGCCGTCGACGTGCGCACCGACTCGCCCGAGGAACGTTTCGTACCGGGTGCGGTTCTGACCGCCCGAGCCCGGAACGGCGCCACCCGCACGCTCACCGTGGCAGCCGTCCGCCCCCACGGCGGGCGGCTGCTCGTGCGGTTCGACGAGGTGCCCGATCGCACGGCGGCGGAGGAGGCCAGGGGCCTCACCCTGTTGGTCGACGCCGATGACCTGCCGCCGATTGACGATCCGGACGAGTTCTACGACCACGAGCTGGAAGGCCTGCGCGCCGAGCTGGTCGACGGCACCGTCGTCGGCACGGTTCGCGAGGTGGTGCATTCCCCCGGCGGGGAGCTGCTCGCCGTCGACGTCGAGACCTCCGGGACTCGGCGGGAGGTCCTCGTGCCGTTCGTGGCCGCGATCGTGCCGCATGTGGACGTCGCCGAGGGTCGGATCGTGCTCGATCCGCCCGAGGGCCTGCTCGACGGGTGAGTCCGCCGTTCACGCGACGAGGATGAGAAGGAACACGTGAGCGAGCCGAACTCCGAGCGACAGCCACTCCGCATCGACGTCATCACGATCTTCCCGGAATACCTCGAACCGCTGCGGGCCGCGTTGCTCGGCAGGGCCATCGAACGAGGTCTTCTGGAAGTCGGCGTGCACGACCTGCGTGACTGGACGCACGACGTGCACCGTGCCGTCGATGACGCCCCCTACGGGGGCGGTCCCGGCATGGTGATGAAACCGCAGGTGTGGGGTGAGGCGCTGGACGACGTGTGTGGCGAACACACGCGTCTCGTGGTGCCCACCCCGGCCGGACGGCCGTTCACCCAGGAGACGGCGCGGGAGTACGCGACCGAACGACACCTCGTGTTCGCGTGCGGGCGGTACGAGGGCATCGACCAGCGGGTGATGGTCGACGCCGCCCGACGCATGCCGGTGGACGAGGTGTCCATCGGGGATTTCGTGCTCGTCGGGGGAGAGGTCGCCGTGCTCGCCATGGTCGAGGCGGTGGCCCGACTGCTGCCGGGAGTGCTCGGCAACCCGGTGTCGGCCGAACAGGACTCCTTCTCCGACGGGCTCCTGGAGGGCCCCAGCTACACCCGACCGGAGGTGTGGCGCGGTCTCACGGTGCCGTCCGTGCTTCGTTCGGGCAACCATGCGCTGATCGACCGGTGGCGCCGTGACGAGTCGTTGGCGAGGACTTTCCATCGCCGACCCGACCTGCTCGAACGTCTTCCGGAAGGTAGCCTGGACGAGCGGGATCGCGAGGTGCTCGACCGGCTTCGCCAGGAGGCCGGTGACTGACGCCCGCGCACGTCTGCAATACTTGCGAGGTTGGCGCGACCGGTTCACGCGCCGAAGCTCCTGGGCCGCCTGCCGTCGGTGATACCGGCTGACTGGCGCGCGCCCGGACAAGTGAAGCCACATGCCACACAAGGACGAGGACGGACACCGATGAACACCCTGGACGCGTTGGACGCTCAGTCGCTGCGTTCTGACATCCCCTACTTCCGCCCGGGCGACACGCTGAAGGTTCACGTCCGCGTCATCGAGGGCAACCGCGAGCGCAACCAGGTGTTCGAGGGCGTGGTCATCCGCCGGCAGGGCGGTGGCATCCGCGAGACCTTCACCGTGCGCAAGGTCTCCTTCGGTGTCGGCGTCGAGCGGACCTTCCCGGTGCACTCGCCGAACATCGCCAAGATCGAGGTCGTCCGCCGCGGTGACGTGCGTCGTGCGAAGCTGTACTACCTGCGTGATCTTCGCGGCAAGGCCGCCAAGATCAAGGAGCGCCGGGAAACCCCCTCTGCCTCGTGAGTAGTCGGCCGACTACCGTAGTCTGACGACGTGGTGGAGTCAGTGCCCTCGAACGCTGCGGAAGACGAGCCGGATCGCCCTGAGGACGACAAGGAGTCGAGAGCGTCTTCGGACGCCTCCTCGGCCTCGTCGGCTCCGGGCGATTCGTCGTCTTCCGGGGCCGGTGAGGGAGATACGCGGTCGGCCAAGCGAAACAAGCAGCGTTCCTTCTGGAAAGAGCTGCCCATTCTCATCGTCGTCGCGCTCGTGCTGGCGTTTCTGATCCAGCAGTTCGTCGCGCGGGTCTACATGATCCCGTCGGGCTCGATGGAGAAGACGTTGCACGGCTGTCCGGGCTGCACACCGGACCGCATCCTCGTCGACAAGGTCACCTACCACTTCACCGATCCCGCTCCGGGTGACGTGGTGGTGTTCCGTGGCCCGGACGCGTGGGTGGAGGACGACCCGCCGAGCGAGTCGTCGGACAACCCCATCGCGAGCTTCTTCCAGAACATCGGTTCGGTGTTCGGGCTCGCGCCGCCCGACGAGCGTGACTTCGTCAAGCGCATCATCGCCACCGGCGGGCAGACGGTCGAGTGCTGCGACGACCGGAACCGTGTCATGGTCGACGGCAAGCCGCTGGACGAGCCGTACATCTACTGGCAGGGCGGCAAGGCCGAGCAGCGGGAGTTCGGCCCGGTGAAAGTGCCCGAGAACACCGTGTGGGTGATGGGCGACAACCGCAACAACTCGTCCGACTCGCGGTTCCAGGGCGGTGGCGGTGAGCGCGGGGCCGTGCCCGTGGAGAACATCATCGGCAAGGCCCGTCTGATCGTTCTGCCGCCGTCTCGTTGGGCCGTGGTGAGCGACCACAACCCGCAGGAAGCCTCCGAGCAGAACGCGGCCCTGAGCGCCCCCGCGTGGCAACAGGGCCTGCCCCTGGCCGCGGGCGCGCTCGCGGCGTGGCCCACACTGTTCGTGAGCCGCAAAATCGGCTCGGGAGTGCGCCGATGGGTGTCGAGGCGCCGCGGACGGGAGCGATAGCTGCAGTGAGCGCCAACAGCGTGAGCGTGCTTCGTCCACCTCGCGCCGTCATCCGTGGCGACACGGCGTGGGCGTTGCAGTCGGCCCTCGACCGACGGGGCCTGGGCCCCGTGGCCGGCGTGGACGAGGCCGGTCGTGGTGCCTGCGCGGGTCCGTTGGTGGTCGCCGCGTGCGTGCTGCGGCCCCGTGACGCGTCCCGGTTCGCCGAGCTCACGGACTCGAAGCTGCTCACCCCGCTCGCTCGGGACCGCGTGTACGAGCGAGTCGTGCGACGGGCACTGGACTACTCGATCGTCGTCATCCCTCCCGCCGAGGTGGACGCACACGGCATCCACGTCACCAACATCGAGGGCATGCGCAGGGCCGTGGCCGGGTTGTCGGTACGTCCGGGATACGTGCTGATCGACGGCTTCCGGGTGCCGGGACTGCCCGCCCCGAGCGTGCCGGTGATCAAGGGCGACCGCGCGGTGGCGTGCGTGGCCGCGGCGTCCGTGCTCGCGAAGGTGACGAGGGACCGGATCATGGCGGGGCTGCACACCGAGTACCCGGTGTACGGATTCGACGTCCACAAGGGATACACGACCGCGGAGCACGGTGCCGCCCTGGCCGAACACGGCCCGTGTGAGGTGCACCGATGGTCGTTCACGAACGTGGCTTCCGCGGGGGCGGCGCACGGGATGCGGCCGCCTCGGCGGGTGCTGTTGAGTTTCGCCGCGTTGCAGGCGGGCGCGGTGGCTGGTACGCATCCCGCGGCGGGAGCTGCCGAGACGGCGGCGGTGAGCGAGAATGGAGCTTCTGCCGACGACGGGTTGCAAGGCGCGCGAGGAGGGGCTCGGGTTTCATGAGCGCAGAGGATCTCGAGAAATACGAGACCGAGATGGAGCTGTCGCTGTACCGGGAGTACCGCGACATCGTCGGCCAGTTCTCGTACGTCGTGGAGACGGAACGGCGTTTCTACCTGGCCAACGCCGTGGACGTGCAGGTACGCGACAGCGGCGGCGACGTGTACTTCGAGGTGCGGATGTCGGATGCCTGGGTGTGGGACATGTACCGTCCCGCGCGCTTCGTGAAGAACGTCCGGGTGATCACGTTCAAGGACGTCAACGTCGAGGAGCTCGTCAAGCCGGAGTTGCAGCTTCCGGAGGACGGGCCGTTCGGGGCCTGAATCGTCCGTGACGGGCACGTAGCGCGTTCGGGTGCTGTCCGTCCGCGTGCGAGGGAGTTGTCCACAGGAACCCGGTTGTCCACAGCCTCGCCGTGGTGAGCTGGTTGCCCCCGTGGTCGTGCTGGCAGCGTGAGTGCCGGCAACGAACGACCATCGGGGGTGACGAGAGTGAGCGCGGTGCACGCGGTGAGGCCCGGCGGCCGGACACGGGTGTCGGCCGAGGTGGAGAAGGCCGGGCGTTCGGCGCTGCTCGGGCGACGTGGGGAGGAGCTTGCCGCCGACTATCTTCGGCGCCGCGGTTTGGTCGTGCTGGAGCGCAACTGGCGTTGTCGGGAGGGCGAGCTCGATCTCCTCGCCACCGACGGCCGAACACTGATCGTGTGTGAGGTCAAGACCCGGTCGGGCCGAAGCCACGGAACTCCCGCCGAAGCCGTCACGCCGGAGAAACGCGACCGTATCCGAAGCCTCACCCTGCGCTGGTTGGCTGCCAGGAGGGTGGCGTGGTGCCCGCTGCGGTTCGACGTCATCGCCATCGAGTGCCCGCCGGGGCGGGAGCCGGTCCTGCGGCACGTGGTGGGGGCGTTCTGAATGGCCCTCGCGCGAAGTTGGTCCATCGCCCTGCTCGGTATCGAGGGGCGGTTGGTGGAGATCGAGGCGGACATCGGCGCGGGGATGCCGGGAACGAAGCTGGTGGGGCTCCCCGACCCCGGTCTGCGGGAAGCGAAGGATCGGGTGCGGACAGCGGTCCGCAACAGCCGTTACGCCTGGCCCGACACCAACGTCACGCTGGGGCTCTCGCCCGCGAACCTGCCCAAGGTGGGGTCTTCGTACGACCTCGGTATCGCCGTGGCGGTGCTCGCGGCGTCGGGGATCGTCCCCGGCGGGGAACTCGGTGGCACCGTCCTGCTGGGCGAACTGGCGTTGGACGGTCGGCTGCGCCCGGTGTCGGGGGTCCTGCCCGCCCTCCTGGCGGCTCGGCGGCTCGGTCACCGCCGCGCCGTCGTCCCCGTCGAATGCGTACCGGAGGCAGCGCTCGTCGACGGTGTCGAGGTCCTGGGCGCTCCCGCGTTGACCGACGTCGTCGAGTGGCTGCGCCACGAGGGCGAGTTGGTGCGTCCCGACGTTCCCGAGGTCGGTCACGTCGAGCCCGTTCCGGACCTGGCGGACGTGGTGGGACAGCCCGAGGCCCGATGGGCTCTGGAGGTCGCCGCCGCGGGCGGGCACCACGTTCTGCTGACCGGCCCTCCCGGCACGGGCAAGACGATGCTCGCCACCCGGCTTCCCGGACTGCTGCCCCCGCTGTCGAGGGACGAGGCGCTGGAGGTGGCGGCCGTCCGCTCGGTGGATGGATCACTCAGCCGGTCGGCGCCTCTTCCCACGGTGCCACCGTTCGTCGCGCCGCATCATTCGATTTCGGTGGCGGCGCTCGTGGGAGGCGGCAGTGGTCTCGCGGCGCCCGGAGCCATCAGCAAGGCCCATCGCGGGGTCCTGTTCCTGGACGAGGCCGCCGAGTTCGGGGCCGAGCGCCTGGAGTCCCTTCGGACGGTGTTGGAGGAGGGCGAGGTTCGCATCGCGCGTGCCAAGGGCGTGGTGCGGTACCCGGCGTCGTTCCAGCTCGTGATGGCGAGCAATCCCTGTCCGTGTGCGCCGCCGCGCGAGGTCGACTGCACGTGTACCCCCACGGCACGGCGGCGGTATCTGAGCAGGCTGTCGGGGCCGCTGCTGGACCGGGTAGACCTGCGAGTCCGGATGCGCCCGGTCACGGCCAGGAGGGCTCATGAGGCGTGTCGGCCGGAGACCACCGAGGTGGTGCGGGCCCGCGTCGTGGCGGCTCGGAATCGGGCGGCCGCGCGGTGGGCCGAGCACGGTTGGCGTACCAACGCGGCCGTGCCGGGGCCCGCTCTGTGGCGGGAGTTCGCGCTGCCACGCAGCGCCACGGCGTTGGTCGAGCGGAGCCTCCAACGCGGAGCGATCACGGCTCGGGGCGCCGATCGCTGTCTGCGGGTCGCCTGGACCCTGGCGGATCTCGACGGGGCGGACCGCCCCGAGAGCGACCACGTCGCGGCGGCGTTGGAGTTCCGTGACCGGAGGGCCGCATGAGCACCGACGCCATCAGGACGGCGCGGGCCTACCTGCTTCGCGTCGCCGAGCCGCCCGCGCCCGCGCTCTGGCGGTTCGTCGCCGAGTACGGGCCGATCGACGCGGCTCGCAAGGTGCGTGCGGCCGACGTGCCCGACCGGGTGGCGGCCGAGACCGCCGCCCGGCGGCAACTCGATCTGGCCGAACACGACTTGGAATTCGGCGCCGCGCGAGGTGCTCGGCTGGTGATCCCCGAGGACGACGAATGGCCCGCGTGGCCGCTGTTGTCGCTCGAAGTCGCTACCGGTCGTGGCGTCGAGGGGATGGCACCCCCGCTGGCGTTGTGGGTGCGGGGCGAAGCCGTGCTCGACGACGTGCTTTCCGACGCGGTGGCCATCGTCGGTGCCCGCGCCGCGACCGACTACGGCGAGAGCACGGCGACCGAGTTCGCCTACGAGCTCTCCGGTGCCGGGACGACCGTCGTGTCGGGTGCGGCCTACGGCATCGACGGCGCGGCCCATCGGGGAGCCCTCGCGGCCGGGGGAGTCACGGTCGCCGTGCTCGGCTGTGGGCTCGACGTGGGATATCCCGCGGGCCATGTCGGGTTGCTCAATCGCGTGGCGCAGCGCGGTGCCGTGGTCTCGGAGTATCCGCCGAACACCCAGCCGGCACGGCACCGCTTCCTGGTACGCAACCGCCTGCTGGCCGCCTTGACAGCCGGGACGGTGGTCGTCGAGGCGGGGCGTCGCAGCGGAGCCCGCAACACGGCCACCACCGCGGGACTGCTCGGCAAGGCGGTCATGGCGGTTCCGGGGCCGATCACGTCGGCGTCGTCCGTGGGATGTCATCAACTCGTCAGGGACTCGCGGGCCACGCTGGTCGCCTCCGTGGCCGACGTGGTGGAGACCGTGGGCAGGTTGGGCAGCGGTCTCACCCGACACGGTGACGGGCCGCGGCGGCGTACGGACGATCTCGACCCGGAATCCCTGCGTGTGTTCGAGGCCCTGCCCGCCCGAGGCGGTCGCTCGCCCGAGGCGATCGCCACCGAGTCGGGTGTCGGCCTCCGGCGCGTGCGTGCGGTGCTTCCCACGTTGGAGCTCGCCGGTTTGGCGGAGCGGTGCGACGAGGGCTGGAAGCAGCGAAACGCGTGAGTCGGAAGCCGGCGTCGAGGGGATGACGATCACGATCCAGGTCTTGGGCGTGGCGATGCTTGACTGGGTGGTGCCCGGCAGCGCAGCGTCAGAATATGACGACGAAGCGTCCTCACCGCGGAGGCGGCAGGTCCGTCGTGGAGCGGCTGCGCTGCGCTCTCCCGCACCCCGTCACCGAGGTGGTGGACGATTACGAGGAGCATCTGCGTGACGAACGGGGGCTGTCGCAGCACACCGTCCGGGCGTACCTCGGGGACGTCGTCTCGCTCTTGGCGTTCCTCCACGGGGTGACGCCGGACGACGAGCGTGACGAGCAGCCTCCCACTTCCGACGGACCCGCGCGACTCGGAACACTCGACGTCGGGGTGCTTCGGGCCTGGCTGGCTCGGCAACGCGAGCAAGGCCGCAGCCGCACCACGTTGGCGAGGCGGGCGGCATCGGCGAGGACATTCACCGCATGGGCGTACCGGCGGGGGTTGCTGGAGTCCGACCCCGGTGCTCGGCTGGCCGCTCCGCGTCCGCACCGCACGCTTCCCGGCGTGCTCCGGCAGGACGAGGCCGCCGAACTCATGCAGGTCACCGCGTTGGGAGCCGAGGACGGGCATCCCATCGCGCTACGCGATCACGCTCTGATCGAGTTGCTGTATGCCACAGGTGTGCGAATCTCAGAACTGTGCGGACTCGACATCGACGACGTTGACTTCGAACGTCGGGTCGTCCGCGTCCTGGGAAAGGGGAGGAAACAACGAATGGTGCCGTTCGGCCTGCCTGCGGAGCGTGCGCTCCGGTCGTGGCTGAGGCAGGGACGCCCGACCGTGGCGACTCATGACTCCGGTCCGGCGCTCTTCCTCGGTGCTCGGGGTGGGCGGGTGAATCCGCGAACGGTACGCCGAGTCGTGCACGAGGCCGTGGCCGCCGTGCCCGGCGCTGCCGACATCGGCCCGCACGGGCTGCGGCACTCCGCGGCGACCCACATGCTCGACGGTGGCGCCGATCTTCGCAGCGTTCAGGAACTGCTCGGTCACGCTACGCTGGCCACGACGCAGCTCTACACTCACGTGACAGTCGAGCGGCTGAAGGCGATCCATGACCAGACCCACCCCCGTGCCCGGTGAGGCCGCCACTGCCGAGGCGGGCGCAGCGGTTCCGCCACAGGACGGGCGGGGAGGCGGGAAGGTCATGACCGCGGCCCAGACCGAGGACGCCTGTGCCCCCATCCCCGTCGGCGACCGCTCGACCGAACCCTCCGGAGTGCCGGCCGCCGAGCCCGTCGCCGTGGACTCGGTCGGCGGGGCCACCGCTGTCGGCCCCGCTGCGGAGGTCGAGGGCGGAGACGTCGCCGAGCCGGTCGTCGACCCGGTCACGGAGCCGGGTATTGAGGCCTCCGCCGAGCCGATCGCCGACCTCGCCCCGGACCTCCCCGTCGAGCCGGTCGCCGAGTCGCTCGTCAACGAGCCCTCCGCCGACTCGGCTGTGGAGCCCTCCGCCGAACCGGCCGAGTCGACCATCGAGGCGCTGTGGCGGCAGTTCACGCGTTCCCCGAGCCAACAGGTGCGCGACCGTCTCGTCCTTCACTACGCCCCGCTGGTCAAGTACGTCGCGGGTCGGGTCGGCACGGGGCTGCCCACCCACATCGACGTGGCAGACCTCATCCAGTCGGGCATCTTCGGCCTGGTCGACGCCATCGAGAAGTTCGACCCCGACCGTGGCCTGCGGTTCGAGACGTACGCCATGCAACGCATCCGCGGCGCGATCCTCGACGACCTCCGCTCGCAGGACTGGGTACCGCGCGTGGTGCGCAGCAGGGCTCGGGAGGTCGAGCGTGCCCACGAACGGCTCGGCGCCCGACTGCATCGCACACCGACCGACGCGGAGGTCGCGGCCGAACTCGGCATTTCCCTTCGGGAGCTGCGCGACCTGTACAGCCAGCTCAGGCTGACGAGCGTGCTCGCGCTCGACGACCTCATGGGGTCGAACAAGGACAACAACATGGGCTCGCCCGCCGACACGCTGCCGGACGAGGACGCGGTGGACCCCGCCGCCGTGCTGGTCGACCGGGACAACCGCAAACAACTCGCCGAGGCCATCGCCCAGCTCAACGAGCGCGACCGCATCGTGGTGAGCCTCTACTACTTCGAGAACCTCACGCTCGCCGAGATCGGCAAGGTCCTGGGGGTCACGGAGTCGCGGGTGAGCCAGTTGCACACCCGAGCCGTGCTGCGACTGCGCGCCAAGCTGGTCGAGAACGCCGGGTCGTGACGCGGCCTTCCCGCGTCCGGCGGGCCGGGGTGACAGGAGCGTGTCCACCCAGGGCTTGAGCCGGAGGCCCGAGTCCGGAACGACGAGTCGGAGCGGATCGAGGTACTCGCTTCCGCGTCGTACTCCCCAGTGCAGGCACGCTTCCGTGGGGCAGCCGGGATGCCCGCCGGTCACCGTTCCGATGGGCTGACCACGGTGCACGTGCTCGCCAGCCGAGACCTTCCGTTCCACCGGTTCGTACGTCGTACGTAGCCCGCCGGCGTGGTCGATCGAGACGACTCCGCGCCCGGCCACGCGGCCCGCGAACACCACGGTCCCCTCGGCCGCTGCCAGCACCTCCCGCCCCGGCTCGGCCGCGAGGTCGACGCCGCGGTGACCGGGACCGTAGGGGCCGGGTGGTCGGTCGAACACTCGTACCACCGAAGGGCGTCCCCGCAACGGCCACGAGAACCGGGGTGGCTCGGCGCGCGGGCCCGTCGCGGAGTACGTGTCGGTCCGTTCCGCCCACGATCCGGCGACGCCCGATCCGGTCACGATCGTCGCCGTCACCACGGCGAACAGGAGCGCGCCGACCAGCACGGCTGACGGCGCCCGTGTGAGTGCGGGGCTCATGAGGACAGCGTCGGTGGGGCGGGAGCGCGGGGAAAGAAGGAGCACCGACGCTGTGGACAACTCGGTGGAGGTCCTCCGTAGCGGCCCCCGCCCTGTGGACAAGTGGCCGCCGAGTCGAGCTCCGAGCAGGTGGCCGCGTACACTGACTGGCGCAGTCTGTGCTCGCACAGCTGACTTCGCGTGCGCGTGCCGCTCCGCTCGCCAATGGCTTGCCCGATGGTGAACGGCGCACGGGCGCCCGGCGGTCTCCCGGATGTCGCGGGAGTCCGGGTGCTCGCACGGCACCAGGGCGGAGGACCACCCGGCCTCCGCGACAACCGGCCACGCGCGCCTTCCGGGCGCGCTCGAGACAGAAGAGGTGCGAATCCGGCCATGGCCGTCGTCACCATGAAGCAGTTGCTCGACTCCGGCGTGCACTTCGGGCACCAGACTCGCCGCTGGAACCCGAAGATGAAGCGCTACATCCTCACCGAGCGCAACGGCATCTACATCATCGACCTGCAGCAGACGCTGTCCTACATCGACCGCGCCTTCGAGTTCGTGAAGGAGACGGTCGCCCACGGCGGCACGATCCTGTTCGTCGGTACCAAGAAGCAGGCCCAGGAGGCCATCGCCAACGAGGCGCTGCGTGTCGGCATGCCCTACGTCAACCAGCGCTGGCTGGGCGGCATGCTGACCAACTTCCAGACCGTGCACAAGCGCCTTCAGCGGCTCAAGGAGCTGGAGTCGCAGGAGCAGACCGGCGGTTTCCAGGGCCTGACGAAGCGCGAGATCCTGACGCTCACCCGTGAGAAGGACAAGCTGGAGCGGACCCTCGGCGGTATCCGCGACATGTCCAAGGTGCCCAGCGCCGTGTGGATCGTGGACACCAAGAAGGAGCACATCGCCGTCAAGGAGGCGCGCAAGCTCAACATCCCGGTCGTCGCGATCCTCGACACCAACTGCGACCCGGACGAGGTCGACTACCCGATCCCCGGCAACGACGACGCCATCCGCTCGGCGGCTCTGCTCACCAAGGTGGTCGCCGAGGCCGCGGCCGCGGGCCTGATGGCGCGGTCCGGACGCAACAGCGCCGCCGCCGAGGGTGAGGACAAGCCCGCCGTGGCGACGGACGAGCCGCTTCCGGAGTGGGAGCAGGAGCTGCTGGCCGGCTCCGAAGCCGCGGGCTCGGAGCAGTCGAGCGAGCAGACCTCCGCCTCCTGACCTCTTTCACCGCGTACCGCACGAAGGAACGGACAACGCACGATGGCTAACTACACCGCGGCAGACGTCAAGCGCCTCCGCGAGCTCACGGGCTCGGGCATGATGGACTGCAAGAAGGCCCTGGAGGAGACCGACGGCGACTTCGACAAGGCCGTTGAGCACCTGCGTATCAAGGGCGCCAAGGACGTCGGCAAGCGTGCCGAGCGGGCCACCGCCGAGGGACTCGTCGCCGGTGACGGTGGCGTGCTGATCGAGCTCAACTCGGAGACCGACTTCGTCGCGAAGAACGAGGAGTTCGGCGCTCTGGCCGACAAGATCGTCGAGGTCGCGAAGAAGCTGCGCACCAGCGACGTGGAGCAGCTCAAGGGCGCCGAGATCGAGGACGGTAAGACCGTCGCCGAGGCGATCCAGGAGCTGTCGGCCAAGATCGGTGAGAAGCTGGAACTGCGGCGCGTGGTCAGCTTCGAGGGCCAAGTCAACACCTACCTGCACCGTCGTGGTGCGGGTCTGCCCCCGGCGGTCGGTGTGCTGGTCGAGTACACCGGCGACAACGCCGACGCGGCTCGTACCGCCGCTTTGCAGGTCGCGGCGCTCAAGCCGAAGTACCTCACCCGTGACGAGGTTCCCGCCGACGTCGTCGAGAACGAGCGTCGGATCGCCGAGCAGACCGCCCGCGAGGAAGGCAAGCCCGAGCGCGCCCTGCCGAAGATCATCGAGGGCAAGGTCAACGCCTTCTTCAAGGACGTCGTGCTGCTGGAGCAGCCGTCGGTCACGGACAACAAGAAGACGGTGAAGGCACTGCTCGACGAGGCGGGTGTGACCGTCACCCGGTTCGCACGTTTCGAGGTGGGCCAGGCGTAGCCTGCCTGTCCGGCAGTTGTGCCCCGTCTCCCGCCAGTTCAGGAGGCGGGGCACAGTTGTGAGAAACGACGGCACCTAGCACTACAGCGGGCGGAGGCGAGATGAACGAGGACGATAACGCCGGGTCAGGGCACGGTTACCGGCGAGTGTTGCTGAAACTGGGCGGCGAGATGTTCGGCGGCGGCTCCGTCGGTGTCGACCCTGATGTGGTGCACTCGATAGCGGTGCAGATCGCCGACGTCGTGCGTAACGGCGTGCAGGTGGCTGTCGTCATCGGGGGTGGCAACTTCTTCCGCGGTGCGGAGCTGTCGCAGCGTGGGCTCGACCGCGACCGTGCCGACTACATGGCCATGCTGGGCACGGTCATGAACTCCCTGGCGCTTCAGGACTTCCTGGAGAAGGAAGGCGTACCCACCAGGGTGCAGACGGCGATCACGATGGGCCAGGTCGCCGAACCCTACATTCCCCGTCGTGCCGAGCGGCACCTCGAAAAGGGCCGTGTAGTGATCTTCGGTGCGGGAACTGGTATGCCGTACTTCTCGACCGACACCGCCGCGGCTCAGCGCGCCCTGGAGATCGGCTGCGACGTGGTGTTGATGGCCAAGGCCGTCGACGGCGTCTACACCGCGGACCCGCGCGTCGATCCGAGCGCGAAGCTGTTCGACGAGATCACCCACCGCGAGGTCCTGGAACAGGGACTCAAGGTCGCCGACGCAACGGCCTTCAGCCTGTGCATGGACAACAACATGCCGATCATCGTGTTCAACCTCCTCGTCGAGGGCAACATCGCTCGTGCGGTGAGTGGTGAGAGGATCGGCACATTGGTCAGTACACCCACACATCTGGAGTAGCCGTGATCGACGAGACCCTCTTCGACGCCGAAGAAAAAATGGAGAAAGCGGTCTCCTTCGCCAAGGAGGACTTGGCTTCGGTGCGCACCGGCAGGGCGACTCCCGCGATGTTCTCGCGCATCGTCGTCGAGTACTACGGTGCTCCCACGCCTCTCAACCAGCTTGCGAGCATCACCATTCCCGAGGCCCGCATGGCCGTCGTCAAGCCGTACGACGCCTCGCAGCTCGCCACGATCGAGAAGGCGATCAGGGACTCCGACCTCGGTGTCAACCCCACCAACGACGGCAACATCATCCGGGTGGTGATTCCCCAGCTGACGGAGGAACGCCGCAAGGAGATGGTGAAGGTCGCCAAGAGCAAGGGCGAGGAAGCTCGCGTCTCCATCCGTAGCGTTCGCCGGAAGGCCAAGGAGGAGCTCGACCGGATCGCCAAGGACGGCGAGGCCGGCGAGGACGAGGTCGCCAGGGCGGAGAAGGAGCTGCAGAACCTGACGGACCGCTACGTCCACCAGGTCGACGAGCTCGTTAAGAACAAGGAAGCCGAGCTCCTCGAGGTCTGATGACAACTGTGAGCGACCAGGGGGAGCGCGAGAGCGCGGCCGAACCCGATGGGTCGGAGGAACCGGGCAAGAAACCGTCCAGGGCCGGGCGGGATCTGCCTGCCGCCATCACCGTCGCGGTCGCGCTGGGCGCGGCGATCCTGGGGTCTTTGTTCACCGTCCGTTACCTGTTCATCGGCATCATCGCGGTAGCGATCGTGGTCGGCACGATCGAGCTTGCCGGTGCCTTCCGTCGAGCGGCGGGTGTGCGAGTCTCGCTGATCCCCGTCCTCGTCGGTGGGCAGGCGATGATCTGGTTGGCATGGCCCTTCGGCCAGCAGGGTGCGGTGACGGCGTTCGTCGTCACCGTGATCGCGTGCTTGCTGTGGCGGTTGCCATCGGGTGCCGACGGCTACCTCCGCGATGTCAGCGCGTCGGTGTTCGCGGCGGCCTACCTGCCGTTGTTCGCGTCGTTCGCGGCGATGCTCGTGCCGCCGGAGGACGGCGTCGGCAGGGTCCTGTCGTTCATGATCGTGGTCGTCGCATGCGACACGGGCGGCTACGTCGCGGGCGTGCTGGGGGGCAGGCATCCGATGGCGCCCACCATCAGCCCGAAGAAGACGTGGGAAGGCTTCGCGGGCTCCTTCACCGCCGGGGTCGTGGGCGGAGCGTTGTCGGTGTCGTTGTTGCTCGACGGCCATGCCTGGCAGGGGGTCGTTTTCGGCGCGGCGATCGTGCTGACGGCGACGCTCGGCGATCTGATGGAGTCGCTCATCAAGCGTGACCTCGGCATCAAGGACATGGGCACCACGCTGCCGGGACACGGTGGGTTGATGGACCGTCTGGACTCCCTGCTGCCCTCGGCCGTCGTGTCGTGGTTGTTGTTGACCGTGTTCGTTCCGGTGTAGGTCGGCGGGTCAGTCGTCGTACGGGTCGTCGACCTCCGCCCGACCCACCCCCAGGTCGACCGGACAGGAGTGGTCGATCACCGCGAACGGCGCTCCGTCCGGATCGGTGAGCAGCGCGGTGCGGCCGAACGGCGTGTCGTAGGGCTCGGTCAGTATCCCGCCGCCGAGCCCGAGCGCCGTCTCGGCGAGCGCGTCCGTGCCCACCGTCGGATCGGTTTCGAAGTAGACGAGCCAGTGGGGCGGCACGGTGGTGTGACCGTCGTCGATGACGCACCGGTAGAGCACGGGCTCGTGGCCGATGCGCCATTCCGCGTAGTCGATGCCCTCGTCGCCGATCTGTTCGCTGGTGAACCCGAACAGGCGGCAGTAGAACTCGTCGGCCGCGAACCCGTCGTGGGTGTTGAGGTCGGCTCCGCTGAACATGCCGGGGAGGCTCGCGCCGAAAAGCCACCCGGAGGGTGGCTGCCAGAACACCACGGGCGCTCCGCTGGGGTCGATGACGTGCAGCACCGTGCCTCGTTCCGGGATGGCGGCCGGTCCGAGCCGTATCGTGCCGCCGAGGTGCTCCACCCGCTGCGCGGTGGCGGTGGCGTTGTTCACCCGGAGGTGGATCGACCAGCCGGTGGGCTGCCCCCGCGTGGCCCGGTAGAGGCCCGCGGCCTGCACGCCGTCACGAAGGGCGATGGAGTAACGACCGTCGCTGCCGACCGGGTCGCGCTTGACGTGGAACTCCCACCCGAACAACGCACCGTAGAAGGCCTGAGCCGTGGAGACGTCCGGGGTGCAGAGTTCGACCCAGCACGGCGTTCCGAGAGGAGAACCGGGCATGGCGGCCGCTGCCCCGAGTGACATGGAACCACCTCCTCGACGACCGACCGAAAGGTCATCCTAGGGGCCGTCAGGGCGGGTTAGTCTGATTTCCGTGAGAATCTTCGGCCGCCGAACGGAGGTCGTGCCGAGTCCGAACATCTGGTACCACCCGGACGTCTACGAGCGGGAGAACCAGGTACAGGACGTCGACGACGCGGTCTGGACACACCTTGCCACCGAGACGCCCTGGAGCGGTGCCGACGTGGTGGACGTGGGCTGTGGGGCCGGTTTCCACCTGCCGAGGTTCGCCGCCACGGCGGCCTCGGTCGTGGGGGTGGAACCACACCCTCCGTTGGTGCGCAGGGCGCGGGAACGCATGGCCGGCCATCCGTCGGTCACCGTGCTGCGGGGCACGGCGCAGCGACTGCCGCTGCCGGACGCCTCCGCCGACCTCGTCCACGCGCGCACGGCCTACTTCTTCGGGCCCGGCTGTGAACCGGGCTTGCGGGAGGCCGACCGTGTGCTGCGACCGGGGGGCGCGCTCGTGATCGTGGACCTCGACACCCTGTGCGTGCCCTACGGCGAGTGGATGCTCGCCGACCTGCCCCGTTACCGACCCGCCGAGGTCGACGCCTTCTTCTCCGCGAAGGGCTTCGCGTGTCGGCGCGTCACGACCCGGTGGTCGTTTCCCGACCGGGAGACCTTGAAGGCCGTCCTGCGGATCGAGTTCAGCCCGAGGGTGGCCGCTCGTGCCGTGGTGGAGACGTTACGGCTCAACCGCGACCGCACCGGGCCGCTGGACCTTCCGGTGGGCTATCGCGTGCTCGTGCGGCGCAAACCGGCCGGTCTCGTACGGGCGTCCGAGCCATTGGCAGGGCATGGGACACTGACAGAGCCATGACTGCATTGCCCCTGGTCTTCGACGCTCCCCGCCGTGGCCTGCCCCGGCGCCACCTCGCCGACCTCACCGTGTCCGAACGGGCCGAGGCCGTTGCCGCGCTCGGCGAGAAACCGTTCCGCGCGAAGCAGCTTTCGCATCACTACTTCTCCCGGCTCACCGTCGACCCCGACGCGATGACCGACATCCCCGCGGCGTCCCGGCAGCGGCTCGTCGACGAACTGATGCCCTCGCTGCTGACCCAGGTCCGGGTCGTGGACTGCGACGGCGGCAGCACCCGGAAGACGCTGTGGCGGGCGCACGACGGCACGCTGGTGGAAAGCGTGCTGATGCGTTACCCGGACCGCGCCACGCTGTGTATCTCCAGCCAGGCGGGCTGCGGCATGGCGTGTCCGTTCTGCGCGACCGGACAGGGCGGGTTGACCCGCAACCTGTCGACCGCGGAGATCGTCGACCAGGTGCGGGCCGCCGCCGCCGTGATGCGCGACGGTCTGATGCCGGGGCCCGACGGCACGCCGACGCCCGGCCGGTTGTCGAACATCGTGTTCATGGGCATGGGGGAGCCGCTGGCGAACTACAAGCGGGTGCTCGCGGCGGTGCGCCGCATCACCGACCCCGCGCCCGCGGGGTTGGGGATCTCCCAGCGGTCGGTGACGGTGTCCACCGTGGGCCTGGCCCCGGCCATCCGGAAACTCGCCGACGAGGGGCTGCAGGTGCGCCTCGCCGTGTCGCTGCACACACCGGACGACGAGCTGCGGGACGAACTCGTGCCCGTGAACAACCGCTGGCCGGTCGACGAGGTGCTGCGGGCGGCCCGTTACTACGCCGACCGCACCGGCAGGCGGGTGTCCATCGAGTACGCGCTCATCCGTGACATCAACGACCAGCCCTGGCGTGCGGACCTGCTAGCCCAGCGGCTGCGTGAGCACCTCGGTCAGCTTGCCCACGTGAACGTCATCCCGTTGAACCCGACGCCGGGCAGCAAGTGGGACGCAAGCCCGAAGCCGGTGGAACGGGAGTTCGTGCGCCGGGTCAACGCGGGCGGTGTCGCCTGCACCGTGCGGGACACACGAGGTCAGGAGATCGCCGCCGCCTGCGGTCAGCTCGCCGCCGAGGGGTGAGGCCGCGAGGGTGCTCTTTCGGAGCGGTGAGCTGCTTCCCAAAGAATCGGGCACCCCGTTTTGGGGTGCCCGATCGACAAGACTGTTCTCGTGTGGTCGTCAGCGACGCCAGGCGGTGCGGCTGCGGCGCAGGTCGAACAGCACGCCCAGCAGGATGCCGACGCCGGTGACGATGAGCACGACGTCTTCGGTGCGGTTCTGGTGGTTGCCGTACAGCATCAGGAACATGATTGCGGCGGCGGCCACCGCGCCGATACGCGCGGCCTTGGGGAAGGAGCCGTGCCAGCCCCACTCGGCCGACGGCTCGTCCCTGGGGTCGACCTCGGAACCGGTGCGCTTCTCGACAGCCTTACCTGCCACGATCACTCCTCCACTCGCGAGCCCGCTCGGCGCGACTTCGTGTGGCTCGATAATCGCACATGCCTCCCGCCGAGGCCGCAGGGGACGTCCGCGACAATGGTCACCATGACGGTCACCGCGAGCGCACCCCGGACCGTGCTGGTGCTGGGTTCCACCGGCTCCATCGGCACACAGGCCCTCGACGTGACGGGACGGAACCCCGACCGGTTTCGGGTGGTCGGTCTCGCGGCGGGTGGCTCGGACCCGCGTGCCCTGGCCGCCCAGGTGCTCGAGCACGAGGTCGAGGCGGTGGCGGTGACCCGCTCGACGGCGGTGGAGGACCTCCAGCTCGCGCTCTACGCCGAGGCGCAGAAGCGCGGATACGCGCGCGGTGAATTCCGGTTGCCCCGCATCTTCGCCGGGCCCGACGCGGTCGAGGAGCTCATCGACGCGGCACCCGCCGACGTGGTGCTCAACGGCATGCCCGGTTCGCAAGGGCTCGGTCCCACGCTGCGTGCCCTCAAGACCGGGGCGGTGCTCGCGTTGGCGAACAAGGAGTCGCTCATCGCGGGCGGGCCCCTGGTGAAGGCGGCGGCGCGCCCCGGCCAGATCGTGCCGGTCGACTCGGAGCACTCGGCGCTCGCGCAGGCGCTGCGCGGCGGGCGCGCCGAGGAGGTGGACCGACTGGTGCTCACGGCCTCCGGCGGTCCGTTCCGGGGCCGCACGCGGGAGCAGATGGCGAACGTCACGGTGGAGGACGCGCTGGCCCACCCGACGTGGGCCATGGGGCAGCTCGTCACGATCAACTCGGCCACCCTGGTGAACAAGGGACTGGAGCTGATCGAGGCGCACCTGCTGTTCGACGTTCCGTGTGAGCGGATCGACGTGGTGGTGCACCCGCAGTCGATCGTGCACTCGATGGTGACGTTCGTGGACGGCTCGACGTTGGCGCAGGCCAGCCCACCCGACATGCGGCTGCCCATCGCGCTCGCCCTGGGATGGCCCGATCGGGTGCCGGGTGCCGTCCCGCCCTGCCGTTGGGACCGAGCGGCGTCGTGGACGTTCGAGCCCGTGGACACCGTCGCGTTCCCCGCCGTGGAGCTGGCCCGTCACGTCGGGTCGGTGGGCGGGTGCCTGCC
Organism: Saccharomonospora glauca K62; assembly: GCF_000243395.2. Lineage (NCBI taxonomy): Bacteria > Bacillati > Actinomycetota > Actinomycetes > Pseudonocardiales > Pseudonocardiaceae > Saccharomonospora > Saccharomonospora glauca. Next base: position 1,071,236 of record NZ_CM001484.1, read on the forward strand.
CGCCGTCTTCAACGCGGCGAACGAACGGCTCGTCGCCGAGTTCCTCGCACACAACACCAGCTTCACGTCCATCGTGGACACTGTTTCCCAGGTCGTCGAGGCCGCTGACGAGTGGCGCCGTCCGCCCCGTGACCTGGCCGACGTCCTTGCTGCGGAACAATGGGCGCGCGACCGTGCGGCCACGATCATGTCGGGAGGGAAGTAGCGCGTGCTCGTCTACATCCTGGGGGTCGCGCTCTTCGCGCTCGGAATCTGCGTCTCCGTCGCGCTTCACGAAGCCGGCCACATGGTGGCGGCCAAGTCCTTCGGCATGAAGGTGCGCCGCTACTTCGTGGGATTCGGCCCCACGGTGTTCTCGTTCAAGCGAGGCGAGACGGAGTACGGGCTGAAGTGGATTCCGCTCGGCGGTTTCTGCGACATCGCCGGGATGACGGCGTTGGACGAGGTCACGCCCGATGAAGCCCCTCGGGCGATGTGGCGGTTCAAGACGTGGAAACGCACGGTGGTGCTCGCCGCGGGGTCGTTCACGCACTTCGTGCTGGGCTTCCTCGTGCTCTACTTCATGGCCATCTCGATGGGGCTGCCGAACATCTCCGACAAGCCGGTCGTCAGCCAGGTGTCCGACTGCGTGCGCAGTGCCACCACGGTGCAGGAGTGGAACGACCCCACGTGTCGTCCGACCGATCCGGCCCCGGCCAAGGAAGCGGGGCTGAGGCCCGGCGACGAGGTGGTCTCGGTGGGCGGCACCCGCACGGAGACCTGGCAGGACCTCCTGCGTGCCGTGCAGCGGTCCGAGGGGCCCACCGAGGTGCGGGTCCTGCGTGACGGCGAGGCCCTGACACTGACCATCGACGTGGCGAAGGTGACACGTCCCACCGCCGAGGGCGGCACGGAACAGTTGGGTGCCATCGGTGCGTCCCCGGCGGGCATGCTGACGTACGGGCCGGGGGAGGCGTTCGCCGGTTCGGCCGCGTTCACCGGTGAGCTGCTGGTGCAGACCTGGCAGCGGCTGCTCGACTTCCCGGAGAAGATCCCGGCCGTCGTCGAGGCCATCTTCGGCGGGGAACGAGACCCGGACACCCCCGTCAGCGTGGTGGGCGCGAGCCGCATCGGCGGCGAGGCCGTGGAACAGGGGCTGTGGGAGGTCTTCTTCCTGCTCCTGGCGAGCCTGAACTTCTTCGTCGGTATCTTCAACCTGCTGCCGCTGTTGCCGCTCGACGGCGGGCACATCGCCGTGACCTGGTACGAACGAGTGCGGGACTGGATTCGCAAGTTGCGGGGCAAGGCCGCGGGCGGTCCCGTCGACTACACCAAGCTCAGCGCGGTCACGGGTGTGGTGATGGTCATCGGTGGCGCCATCGTGTTGCTCACAGTGACGGCCGACATCGTGAACCCCATCAGGCTCATCCAACAGTAGTAACGTCCGGGCAGCCGGGTTCGGACGTTCACGTATCGTGGATGTCGGCAGCCGGTTCGTTTCCGGCAGTGTGTCTCCGGCGCAGCACGCAGTAGCGCACGCAGTAGCGAAAGTGCAGAGGAATCGATGACCGTCGACCTGGGTTTGCCCGCCACGCCTCCCCCCGTTCTCGCCGACCGCCGCAAGACCCGCCAACTCCAGGTGGGCTCCGTGGGGGTCGGAAGTGACTACCCGATCTCGGTGCAGTCGATGACGACCACCGTCACGGCGGACGTCAACGCGACGCTCCAGCAGATCGCCGAGCTGACGGCGGCGGGATGTGACATCGTCCGGGTGGCGTGCCCCAGCGCCGACGACGCGGAGGCGTTGCCCGCGATCGCGGCGAAGTCGAAGATCCCGGTGATCGCCGACATCCACTTCCAGCCGAAGTACGTCTTCGCCGCTATCGAGGCCGGGTGCGCGGCGGTGCGCGTGAACCCCGGCAACATCAAGAAGTTCGACGACAAGGTCAAAGAGATCGCGCAGGCCGCGAAGGACCACGGCACGCCCATCCGCATCGGGGTCAACGCCGGTTCGCTCGACCCGCGCCTGCTGAAGAAGTACGGCAAGGCCACGCCGGAGGCGTTGGCCGAGTCGGCCCTGTGGGAGGCGTCGCTGTTCGCCGAGCACGACTTCCACGACCTGAAGATCTCGGTCAAGCACAACGACCCCGTCGTGATGGTGCGTGCCTACGAGATCCTCGCCGAGCAGTGCGACTACCCGCTGCACCTGGGGGTCACCGAAGCGGGGCCCGCCTTCCAGGGCACCATCAAGTCGGCCGTGGCCTTCGGAGCGCTCCTGCGGCAGGGCATCGGTGACACGATCCGGGTGTCGCTGTCCGCGCCTCCCGTGGAGGAAGTGAAGGTCGGCACCCAGATCCTCCAGTCACTGAACCTGCGCCCGCGCAAGCTGGAGATCGTGTCGTGCCCGTCGTGCGGGCGTGCCCAGGTGGACGTGTACAAGCTGGCCGACGAGGTCACCGCGGGCCTGGACGGCCTGGAGGTGCCGCTGCGGGTGGCCGTGATGGGGTGCGTCGTCAACGGGCCGGGAGAGGCCAGGGAGGCCGACCTCGGCGTGGCGTCCGGCAACGGCAAGGGCCAGATCTTCGTCAAGGGCAAGGTCATCAAGACCGTGCCCGAGGACCAGATCGTGGAGACCCTCATCACCGAGGCCATGCGGATCGCCGAGGAGAACGGTCACGTCGAGGGCAGTGGGCAGCCGGTCGTCACGGTGAGCTGACCGTCACGGCGCCGGGTGGCACTACCGGATCATCGACACGTCGTCGAGCGGGGACGCCCCGGTGCGCACCCGGCGGGAGCCGGACATCCCGGAGGGGTGGCCCGAGGTGACGATCGAGGCGATCCACCCGTCGCCACCCCGCGGGGACGGCACAATCCGATCACCGACCGAGTTCACGAGGGCCTGGTGCGTGGTCGCCCGGACGACACGGTGGGTCCCCTTCGGGGAAAGGGACGCCGGGCGCCCTCCGCCCCGGTGCCGGATACCGCCGAATTTCGGCGGGATCGCGTGTGGACATCTTTCGACGGTCCCCACGAACGGCTGTGATCTGGCAATCTTGTCGTTGTGTTGCGGCTGGCCGGTGCAAGGCTGCTCGACGAGAGGGATTACCCGGCGGTCCGTTCGCTGCTCGCGGCGGATCCGGTGGGGAGCTGTATGGTTGCCGCTCGGGTCGAGGTCGCAGGGCTCGATCCGTGGCGGCTGGGGGGCGAGCTTTGGGGCACCGAAGCCCGTCGCCGAGTCGGAGGACTCCAGGGGCTGTGCTTCGCGGGCCCCAATCTGATTCCACTGCGAGGTAACTCCGCCGCGTTGCGTTCGTTCGCCGACCGCGCGTTGCGCAGGCCACGGTCCTGCTCGTCGCTGGTCGGGCCCGCGGACCAGGTGTTGGGCCTGTGGGACGAGCTGGTGGACGAGTGGGGGCCCGCGCGCGAGGTGCGTGCCGACCAGCCGCTCATGGCGCTCGACGACGCCCCCGCGGTGTCGCCGGACCCGGCGGTGCGGCGCGTCCGGCCCGAAGAGATCGACGTGTACTTCCCCGCGGCCGTGGCCATGTTCCGCGAGGAGGTCGGTGTCGATCCGCGGCTCGGCGACGGAGGGGCGGGATACCGAGCGCGCGTCACCGAGCTCATCGCGGCCGGACGGGCGTTCGCGAGGTTCGAGGGCGACGAGGTCGTCTTCAAGGCCGAGATCGGCGCGATGTCCGGCAGCGTGGGCCAGATCCAGGGCGTGTGGGTCAATCCCCGGCATCGAGGTCGAGGACTCGGGGCGGCGGGCACGGCGGCCGTGGCCGACCGGTTGGTGCGCGGTTACGGGCGTACCGCGAGCCTGTACGTGAACTCGTTCAACGCGCCCGCGCTGGCCGCCTACCGCAAGGTCGGGTTCCGCCAGGTCGGTCGGTACGCGACCGTGCTGTTCTAGCCGTTCGCGCGGGACCCGGCCGAGGTACGGGGTCGGTCGCTCCCGGCCATCGCCGCGAGCCTTCGGGCGAGTGTCCCGGCGGCCTCCCTCAGCTCCGGGGGTGCCAGCACCTCGGTCTCGAAACCCAGCCGGGCGATCTGCATGGCGAGCCAGTCCGGGTCGTCACCGCCGACGGCGAGCACGCACCAGCCGTCCTCGTCGTCGGTGACCCGACCCACCTGCGGGGGTACCAGCTCCCGCACCCGGTTCGGCGGTGCGTGCACCCGCACACGGGCGAGGTAGCGGTACGGCGACTCGGTCACGGACCGCTGGACGTAGGACACCGGGTCGGGATGCTCCCTCGGTCGGAACTGCCAGGTCGTCGCCACCACCTCGCGCATCCGGTCCAGCCGGAAGGTGCGCCAGTCGTCGCGGTCGATATCCCACGCCATCAGGTACCAGCGGCGGCCGGTGACGACCATCCGCACGGGCTCGACCGTGCGTTCGCGGCGCCCTCCGTGGCGACCGGGGTAGACGAACCGCACCCGGACGGTGTCGCGGCAGGCCCGCGCGAGCGTCACCAGCACCTCGGCGTCGATCTCGACGCCGGGGCCGACGAGAGGTTCGGTGGCGCTGTGCACGGCCCGTACCTCCGCGCGCAGCCGGGGTGGCATCACCTGGTCGAGCTTCGCGAGCGCACGCAGAGCCGCTTCGCCCGCTCCGGCGACCGTGCCGCCCGACGCCCACCGTAGGGACACCGCCGTCGCGATCGCCTCTTCGTCGTCGAGGAGCAGCGGAGGCAGCCGGGTGCCCGCACCGAGCTGGTAGCCGCCGCCGACGCCCGCTGTCGCGTGTACGGGGTAGCCGAGTGCGCGCAGCCGCTCCACGTCGCGCCGCACGGAACGATCGGTGACTCCGAGCTCCGCCGCCAGCTCGGCGGCGGTCCAGGACGGCCTGCGCTGAAGTAGCGCCAGCAGCCGCAGCACTCGTTCGGTCGTCGCCTCCACGGTCATTCGGCCATCGTTGCACGAATCACGGAACGAACCTGTCCGTTATCTGCGGAAGGCTGAAGCCATGACCGAGCAGACGCAGAACGACCTGTTGCGGGACCAGCTCGCCCGGCACTGGACCAACCAGCTGCGCAAGCGCCTCGACGGGCTCACCGACGACGAGTACTTCTGGGAGCCGGTACCCGGCTGCTGGAGTGTACGACCCCGTGGCACCGGCGTCGCCCCGGTGCAGGCCGGTGCCGGGGCGATGACCATCGACTTCGCGATACCGGAGCCCGACCCGGCGCCGTTCACGACGATCGCCTGGCGACTCGGGCACGTGATCGTGGGCGTGCTGGCGATGCGCAACGCCGCGCACTTCGGTCGCGCGCCGACCGACTACCGGTCGTTCACCTACGCGGAGACCGCCTCCGAGGCGCTGGCCCAGCTCGACGCGGAGTACGCCACCTGGCTGGCCGGGGTGGCCTCACTCGGCGAGGAGGGGCTCGCCCGACCGTGCGGGCCGGCGGAGGGTGCCTACGCGGAGAGCTCGATGGCACGACTCGTGCTGCACATCAATCGAGAGGTGATCCACCATCTTTCCGAGGTCTGCCTGCTGCGGGACCTCTACCTGCACTCCCGGCGGGCCCGGCGGGAGGCGAGCTGAGATGACCTGCGACGTTCAGATCACGTTCGACTGTGCCGACCCGGCCGCGCTGGCGGCCTTCTGGGCCGAGGCTCTCGGCTATCGGCTCCAGGACCCGCCCGCGGGCTTCGAGTTGTGGGAGCGAGCCCTGGAGGCGATGGGAGTACCGCCCGAACGCCGGGGCGATGCCTCGGCGGTGATCGATCCCGAGGGAGTGCGGCCGCGGCTGTTCTTCCAGCGGGTGCCCGAGGGCAAACAGGTCAAAAACCGCGTGCACCTCGACGTGCGCGCCGCTCCGGGACTGCGCGGGGATGAGCGCATGGCGGCGCTGGAGGCGGAGGCCGAGCGGTTGGTGGCCCACGGCGCCACCCGATTGCGACGCCACGAGCCCGCCGAACCGTTGGAACCGGGGCACCTCGTGATGGCCGACCCCGAGGGCAACGAGTTCTGCCTCGACTGAAGCGGCGGGTGCCGACCGCGGGCGGTGAGGTGAGCAGTGCCACGCCGTGACGTGGCACGTCGACGGAACGGGCGGGGAATCGATGCCGACCACGGGTCGTAGGCTGGAGACATGCCCGATCGTGCACCGTTGACACCCGGCGTCCTGTCGCCGCCCCGTCCCGTTCCCGCTTCCATCGCCCGGCCCGAGTACGTCGGTAAGCCCGCGCCGAAGCGCGACACCGGCAACGGTGTGCGCTCGCCCGAGGTGATCGAGGCGATGCGCAAGGCGTCTCGGATCGCGGCGCAGGCACTGGAGGAGGGCGGCAAGGCCGTCAAGCCCGGCAACACCACCGACGACATCGACCGCGTGGTGCACGAGTTCCTGCTCGACCACGGCGCCTACCCGTCGACGCTCGGCTACCGCGGCTTCCCGAAGTCGTGCTGCACCTCGCTGAACGAGGTGATCTGCCACGGGATCCCCGACTCGACGGTGATCCAGGACGGCGACATCTGCAACATCGACGTCACCGCCTACATCGACGGCGTGCACGGCGACACCAACGCCACCTTCCTCGCGGGCGACGTCTCCGAGGAGGCGCGGCTGCTGGTCGAACGCACCCGTGAGGCCACCATGCGGGCCATCAAGGCCGTGCGGCCCGGTAGGCAGCTCAACGTCATCGGCCGCGTCATCGAGTCGTACGCCAAGCGGTTCGGCTACGGGGTCGTGCGCGACTTCACCGGCCACGGCGTGGGCCCCGCGTTCCACACCGCTCCCACGGTGCTCCACTACGACGAGCCGTCGGTGACCACGGTCATCGAACCGAACATGACGTTCACCATCGAGCCGATGATCACGCTCGGCACGATCGAGTACGACGTGTGGGACGACGACTGGACGGTCACCACGAAGGACAAGAAGTGGACCGCCCAGTTCGAGCACACGGTGTTGGTCACCGAGGACGGCGTGGAGATCCTCACCCTGCCGTGACCCAGTGTGGTCGAACCACACGACTCACCACGGACTTGTAGTTCGTTCACACATGGTTGACGGGGCGGCCGGCTTCTACTGTCGGCTGTCATGTCCACCAGCCCTTTGACCGGGAAGACGGCTCTCGTCACCGGCGGCGCCAACGGCATCGGACGAGCCTGTGTCTCGGCCCTCCGCGAGGCCGGGGCCACCGTGCATCTCGTCGACGTCGACGGCGCCGCCGCGAAGGACGTGGCCGACGCCCACGGCGCCGTCGCCCACGTCGTCGATCTGACCGACCCGAACGCCATCGACTCGCTGCCCCGCGACGTCGACATCCTCGTCAACAACGCGGGGGTGCAGCACATCGCGCCCATTCAGGACTTCCCGCCCGAGAAGTTCGAGTTCCTCCAACGGTTGATGGTCACGGCGCCGTTTCTGTTGATGCGGCACTGCCTGCCCGCCATGTACGAGCGGGGCTGGGGACGCATCGTGAACATCTCCAGCGTCCACGGGTTGGTCGCCAGCCCGCACAAGGCGGCCTACGTCGCGGCCAAGCACGCTCTCGAAGGACTGTCCAAGGTGGCCGCGATCGAGGGCGCCGAGCACGGCGTCACCAGCAACTGCGTCAACCCCGGCTACGTCCGCACCAATCTCGTGGCCAACCAGATCGACGCGCAGGCAGCGTCGCGTGGCATCCCCACCGACGCGGTCCTCGACGAGGTGTTCCTGCGCCGCACCGCCATCAAGCGCCTCATCGAGCCCGAGGAGGTGGCCTCGCTGGTGGTGTGGCTGTGCGGAGACGAGGCGAGCTACCTCACCGGGGCCTCGATCCCGCTCGACGGCGGCTGGACCGCCACCTGAATCGCTCCTTCCCCCTCCCCATCAGCACAACGAAGTGGTGATCAACATGTCTTCGTCGAGAACGTCGATCAAACGTGTCGTGGCCGCCAGCATGATCGGCACCACGGTCGAGTGGTACGACTTCTTCCTCTACGGCTCGGCCGCCGCGCTCGTCTTCAACTCCCAGTTCTTCCCGGAGAGCGACCCGCTGGTCGGCACCATGTTGGCGTTCGCGACCCTCGCCGTCGGCTTCGTCGCCAGGCCGCTCGGGGGATTGGTGTTCGGCCACTACGGGGACAAGATCGGCCGCAAGAAGCTGCTCGTGGTCAGCCTCCTGATGATGGGCGGCGCGACCTTCGCGATGGGGCTGCTTCCCACCTACGCCACGATCGGGGTCGCCGCACCGCTGTTGCTGGTGTTGTTGCGCCTGATCCAGGGCTTCGCCGTGGGCGGCGAATGGGGTGGCGCGGTGCTCATCGTGTCCGAACACGGTGACGACCGCAGGCGTGGGTTCTGGGCGTCCTGGCCCCAGGCCGGGGTTCCCGCGGGGAACCTCCTCGCCACGGCGGTGCTGGCCGTCCTCGCGGTGGTGCAGAGCGACGAGACGTTCAACGCGTGGGGCTGGCGTATTCCGTTCCTGCTGTCGGGCCTGCTGGTGCTGATCGGCATGTGGATCAGGTTGGCGGTCGAGGAGTCCCCGGTGTTCGTGGAGGCCGTGAAGAAGGCGGGGGACAAGCCCGCCGCGGAGAAGGCTCCGATCGTCACGGTGCTGAAGCACAGCTGGCGTGAGGTGCTCATCGCGATGGGAGCCCGGTTCGCCGAGAACGTCTCCTACTACGTCATCACGGCCTTCGTGCTCGTCTACCTGACCACGCACCTGGAGCTGCCCAAGTCGCTGGGTCTGAACGCCGTGCTGGTCGGCTCCGCCATCCACTTCGTCACCATCCCGATGTGGGGATGGCTGTCCGACGTCATCGGCCGCCGGATCGTCTACCTGTTCGGCACCGCGAGCATGCTGGTGTGGAGCTTCGTGTTCTTCCCGATGCTCGATGGCGCCACGTCGCTCACCACGATCGTCGCCGTGTCGGTCGGGTTGTTCCTGCACGGCGCGATGTACGGGCCGCAGGCGGCGTTCTTCTCGGAGTTGTTCGGCACCAAGGTGCGCTACTCCGGTTCGTCGATCGGCTACCAGCTCGCCTCGATCGCCGCGGGCGGTGTCGCGCCCCTCATCGCCACGGCGCTGCTGGACTCGTACGGCACCAGCATGCCGATCTCGATCTACGTGGCCGCCACCTGTGTGGTGACGTTCGTCGCCGTCTACTTCGCCAAGGAGACCCGTGGTTCCTCTCTCGCCGACGCGGAACGCCAGCCCTCGGTGGCAGCATGATCAGGTGACCGACACACGCTCGGAGGGCGACGCCGCCCGACGACTGCTGGAACTGCTGGCCGCGGGCGCGAGTGGCGAGGAACTCGCTCGCGTCCCCGCGGACAGCGGCACCAGGCAACTGGCCATGGACATCCGGCGAACGCTGGACGCGCACAGCAGGCGGGAGGCGGAGCTCACGGCGCTGTTCGCCACCGCGAGCGACCTGGCGAGGCTGCGCGACCTCGACGCCGTGCTGCGTTCGATCGTGCGTCGGGCCCGCATGCTGCTGGGCGCGGACGTCTCGTACCTCACGTTGAACGACGACTCCGGCGACGGCAGCACCTACATGCGGGTCACCGACGGGTCCGCCTCCGCCCTGTTCCAACAACTCCGGCTCGGGGCGGGGGAGGGCCTCGGGGGCCTGGTGGCACAGACCGCTCGTCCTTACGCCACTCGCGACTACCCGAACGACGAGCGGTTCGATCACACCGGGCCGATCGACCGTGCGGTGAACGACGAGGGACTCATCGCGATCCTCGGTGTTCCCCTGTCGCTCGGGGAGCGCGTGATCGGCGTGCTGTTCGCCTCGGAACGGCGACCGCGCTCCTTCTCGCCGGACGAGGTGGCGCTTTTGTCCTCGTTCGCCGACCACGCCGCCATCGCCATCGACAACGCGCGGTTGATCGAGGAGAGCACGGCGGCGCTCGCGGAGCTGGAGGAGGCCAACAAGACCATCAAGGCCCACCACGAGAGTCTGGCCAGGGCGCAGGAGGCGCACGACCGGCTCACCGAACTCGTCCTCGGGGGCGCGGACGTACCCGAGATCGCGGCCGCGGTGGCGTCGGTGTTGGGCGGCGGCATCGTGGTGTGTGACGCCGACGGCGCGGAACTCGGCCGTTCCGGGGGGAGGCGACCGCCGGTGCGGGCGTTGTCGCGGGCGATCGCCGCCTCCCGCGCGGCCGGCAAGGCCATCGCCGAGGGCGACATGTGGGTGTGCGCGGTGATGGCGGGACCGCAACTGCTGGGCAGCATCACCCTCACCGGTCGTCCCGAGCTGTCCGACGCCGACCGCAGGTTGTTCGAGCGCGCCGGGGTGGTGACCGCCCTGTTGCTGCTGCTGCGCCGGTCGGCCGCCGAGGCGGAGGACCGGGTGCGGGGTGAGCTCGTGGCCGACCTCCTCACCGCGCCCGAACGCGACCCGGCCACGCTGCTCGACCGAGGACGTCGGTTGGGAGTGGACCTCACCGCGCCCCACGCCGTGCTGACCCTGCACGCCGAAGGGATCTCGCGGGCCCGGCTGGCCTCGGTGGCCGCCCGCCGTGCGGCGCTGGCGGGGGTGTTCGCGGAGCAGGTCGTGATGCTCGTGGCCACCGACCGCCCCGGTGAGCTGGCGCGCCGGACGGCCTCCGAACTCACCGCCTCACTGGGACGTCCGGTCACCGTGGGCGCGGCCGGTCCCGCGGCGGGACCCACGGAGCTGGCTCGGGCCCACGCCGAGTCGGTGCGCTGTGTGCGTGCCTTGCTGGCCCTCGGCAGGCACGGGCACGGAGCCGCGCCGGAGGACCTCGGTTTCGTGGGACTCGTGCTGAGCGACCGCACCGACGTCGCGACGTTCGTGCGCTCCACCCTCGGGCCCGTACTGGACTACGACTCCGCGCGGGGGACCGAACTGCTGCGGACGTTGCGCGCCTACTTCGCCGCCGGGGGCAACCTCACGCGCGCCAAGGACAGCCTGCACGTCCACGTCAACACGGTCGCCCAGCGGTTGGAACGGATCGGCTCGTTGCTGGGCGCCGACTGGCAGCAGCCGGATCGCGCGCTGGAACTTCAACTCGCCCTGCGGCTGCACACGTTGGCCGGTGGGGACCGGTCAGTCCTCGGCGGGATGGCGGGTGAGTAGACCGTCCAGGAATTCGCGGGCGTGCCGGGCCGCGCGCTCGGGATCGCGCTCGGCGATCGCGGTGACGATGTTCCGGTGGTCGGCGGGTTCCGGGGTCTTCTCCTCGAGACGTACCGTGGTCGCGACGCAGGAGGTCACCAGCTCCGCCATCCCCCGGTAGAGCTCAAGGAGCGCGTTGTTGTGCGCCGCCTCGACCATCGCCACGTGGAACTCGGTGTCGACACGGGCGAAGGCGTCCTCGTCGCCGTTCGCCCACACGCGGTCGCGTTCGTCGAGCAGTCTCGCCAACGCGGCGAGGTCGTCGTCCGTGCGTTCCGTCGCGGCCAGCCGGGCCGCCTCCACCTCCAGGGCCCGACGCACCTGCAGGGCCTCCCGTAACCGGGAGCCGCACAGTCTGCGCAGTGCTCCGGAGACCTCGCTGGTGGCCCTGACGTAGGTGCCGTCACCCTGCCGCACCTCCAGCAGACCGTTGTGCGCGAGCGCGCGGACCGCCTCGCGCACGGTGTTACGACCCACGCCCAACGTCGCCGCGAGTTCCGGCTCGGTGGGTATCCGTTCCCCGAGCGCCCATTCCCCCCGGCGCACCGCGTCGCGCAGCTGCTCGATGACCTGGTCGACAAGCCCCGCCCGACGAGGGGAGGACAACGGCATGTAAACATCCTTTCAGCCGATCATCCTATGAATTGCTAGAGTAACCGACATGTCGATCGATCGCGAGGTATCCGTGCAAGACACGACGAGCTCCGAGGGGCCCGAGCCGGGAGCCGATTCGGTCGATCGCACGAGCCTCGCGCTCGGTGGTGGACTCCTGGCCGTCGCCGTGGTGCTGGCGGCGCTCAATCTCAGGCCCGCCATCACGTCGGTGGGGTCGGTGCTCGACGAGATGCGCGACGGCCTCGGCGCCTCCAACACCTGGGCCGGTGCGCTGACCACATTGCCCGGTTTGTGCTTCGCTCTCGCCGGCCTCGCCGCGCCGCGGCTGGCTCGGCGGATCGGCCTGCGGGCCGCCGTCGCCACGGCGTTGCTCGCGCTGGGGATCGGCACGGTCCTACGGGTGCTGGCGGGCCCGTTCGTGGTGCTCGGGGGCACGCTGGTGGCCTGCACGGGCATCGCGTTGGCCAACGTGCTCATCCCCGTGGTGGTCAAGGCGTCGTTCGCCGCCAGGGTGGGGTTGGTGACCGGGGTCTACACCGCCGCGATGCAGCTCGGCGGTGCTCTGGGGTCGTCGGTGACGCCCCCGATGGAAGGGGCCTTCGGAGGCTGGCGAGCCGCGTTGGGGAGCTGGGCAGTCCTCGCGGTCGGAGCCCTGATCGTGTGGCTGATCGCGACCACGAACGCCTCGGGGCTGCGGAGCCGGGGCGCCACGGAGGAGTCCGAGGGCGGGCGCCGTTCGCTGTTGCGAGTGCCGTTGGCCTGGGTCGTCACCGCCTTCTTCGGTTGCCAGTCGTGTCTCGCCTACATCGTCATGGGCTGGTTGCCTCAGGTGCTCATGGACGCCGGTGTCAGCCGGGGAACGGCGGGGCTGCTGCTCGGACTGGTGTCCCTGCTGGGGTTGTCCGTGAGCCTGACCATCCCCGCCGTCGCCGCCCGCAGCGGAAGCCAGAGCGGCTGGATCGTGTCGCTCAGCCTGCTCGGCGGCGCGGGTGTCCTCGGGCTGTTGTTCGCGCCGTCGGCCTCCCCCGTGCTCTGGTCGGTGCTGATCGGGTTCGGGATGAGCGTGTTCTCCCTCGCCCTGACCACCATCGCGTTGCGTGCCAGGAACAGCGCCGACACTGCAGCCCTGTCCGGGATGTCCCAGGGCTTTGGCTACCTTCTGGCCGCCGCGGGACCGTTTTTGTTCGGACTGCTGCACGATCTCACCGGCGGCTGGACCGTGCCGTTCGTCTTCCTGTTCGTCGTGGTGGTCTTCCAGGTCGTCTTCGGCTACCTCGCCGGACGCCCCCGCTACGTCTGACGGCTCAGTCGTCCAGCGGCAACGCCAGCAACGCGTTCTCGACGAGTTCCGGCATCGCGGGGTGGATCCAGTACTGGCCGCGGGCCATCGAGGCGGCGTCGAGCCCGAAACTCATGGCCTGGATGAGCGGCTGGATCAGCGTCGGGGCCTGCGCACCGATGATGTGCGCGCCGAGCAGCTGCCCGGTGCTCGGGTCGGCGAGCAGCTTCGCGAAGCCGGTCTCGTCCTCCATCGCCCAGCCGTAGGCGATCCCGGCGTACTCCTGGGTGGCGGTCACGTAGCGGAGGCCGCGGGCGGCGGCGTCGCGCTCGGTCAGGCCGACGGACGCGATCTGGGGCGAGGTGAACACCGCGTGCGGAACGAAGCGGTGGTCGGAGGCCACGGGGTCGTCGGGGTGTAGAAGGTTGTGCTGCACGACTCGGGCCTCGTGGTTGGCGACGTGCTTCAGCTCGTACGGCGACGACAAGTCGCCGAGCGCGTAGATGCCGTCCACCTCCGTGCGCTGGTACTCGTCCACGACGACGTGTCCACTGGGGAGGGTGGAGATGCCGGTGGCGGCGACGTCGAGGAGGTCCGAGTTCGGCCTGCGTCCCGTGGCGACGAGCAGCAGGTCACCTTCGACGGTCTCGGCTCCGCCGGGACCCTCCAGGTCGAGCGCCACTCCCTCGGGCGTGCGGCGGGCCTTCACCGCGCGTCGGTTCAGCCGTACGTCGAAGCGACGGGAGGCGAGTTCGGTGAACCGGCGGCTGATGTCCTCGTCCTCCCGGCGCAGGAGCGCGCCCGAACGGGCCACGACGGTGACGTCGACGCCGAACGACGCGAACACGTGGGCGAACTCGGCGCTGACGAACCCGCTGCCCAGGATCACGACGCGGCGCGGCAGCTCGTCGATGCGCATCACGGTGTCGGACGTGTGGTAGTCGACGTCGGCCAGTCCGGGGATCTCGGGCACGGTGGCCCTGCCCCCGGCCGCCAGGACGAACTGATCGGCCGTCAGTGTCTCCTCGCCGTCGGCCAGGCGCACGGTGAGCTTCTTGTACCCGGTGAAGCGAGCCTCGCCCTCGTACACGGTGACGTTCGCGTTGTCCTCGTGCTCGATGCGGTATCGCCGGCCGCCCTCGGCGATGGCGTCGATACGACCGAAGATCCGGTCCCGGATCTCGCGCCACCGCACGTTGCGAAGCTCCAGGTCGACCCCGAGGCGACCGGCGGGCGCTGGGGAGGAGGCCAGGTCGGCGGGGTGGACGAACATCTTCGTGGGGATACAACCCACGTTCAGGCACGTGCCGCCGAACACCCCCTTCTCCACGATCGCGACTTTCCGGTCGGCGAAGCGGGCGTCGAGGATCGAGTTGCCCGATCCCGTTCCGACGATGACGAGGTCGTAGTGGGGCACGGCAGCACCTTTCACGGTCGGCACGACGACGTGGCCGGGGTTCGGCCACGCCCTTGGGCTCGAACGGGGAAGCCGCCCGCATTGTTCCCGTTCCCCGGTGTGACGCCGAGGTGGGGACCGGAAGGCGAGGTCCCCGCCTCGTGTGGTTCTCGCGGGGTTCGTGGCAATCCACCCCTTTCAGTGACAGCACGTGACGGGTCTTGGACCTAGGGTGGTTGTGTTGTGCGACAGGAGGGGAGAGCCAGCGTGTTCACGAACATCCGACGCCGACTCGGAGTGACCTTGGCGGTGCTGACCGGGGCGGTGTGCGCGTCGGCCGGTCACGCGGCCGGGATGCAGCCCGTCGTCGGCGGCGACTCGGCGTCCATAGAGGACTATCCGTACGCCGTGTACCTCGTCGACGGCCGAGGCAACCAGTACTGCGGCGGCACGGTGATCTCGGAGACCGAGGTCCTCACCGCCGCTCATTGCGCGCTCGCCGTGCGACAGGCCGACATCGGGGTGGTCGTGGGCCGCGAGCGCACGGCTTCGAACCGGGGCACGGAGGTCGGCGTCGACGACGTGTGGGTGGCGCCGGGATACAGCGACCCGCTCTCCGGCGACGACATCGCCGTGCTCACGTTGTCGGAGCCGGTGTCCGCGTCTCCCGCACGGTTGCCGAGGAGCTCCGACGACCACCTGTACGAGCCGGGAACCATGGCCACCGTCGTGGGGTGGGGGCGGCTGTTCGAGAACGGTCCCAAGCCCGGTTCCCTGCGCGCCGCCGAGGTCCCGTTGGTCTCGGACAGCGAGTGCGCGCGGGTGTTCCGCTCGTTCGACGCGGACACGATGGTGTGCGCCGGATACGACTCGGGTGGCATCGACGCCTGCCAGGGCGACTCCGGTGGTCCGTTGCTGGTGGGCGACGTCGTCATCGGCATCGTGTCGTGGGGCGACGGGTGCGCCAAGCCCGAGACGCCCGGTGTCTACACGCGGGTGTCGACCTACACCGACGACATCAGGGCCGACCTGGTACGCAATACGGGTGACTGATCCCGCTGTCTCCCGTCGTCCCGAGCAACTCTCCATCGCCGTCCGCTCCGGCACCGAGCTGACCTCGGCCGAGCTCTACGCGTTGTTGCGGTTGCGGGTGGACGTCTTCGTGGTCGAACAGGAATGCCCGTACCCGGAACTCGACGGAAGGGACCTGCTTCCGGACACCCGTCATGTGTGGGCCACGACGTCCGACGACCGGGTCGCGGGGTGTCTGCGGGTCCTGGCCGAGGAAGGCGGCGTCCAGCGGATCGGGCGGGTGTGCACGGCCCGGTTCGCGCGTGGCACCGGTGTGGGGGCCGTGCTGATGCGCGAGGCGCTGGAGTTGATCGGCGACACGGAGTCCGTGCTCGACGCCCAGACGTACGCGACGGGCTTCTACGAGCGCTTCGGCTTCCGGCCCGAAGGGGAGGAGTTCCTGGAGGACGGCATCCCGCACGTGACGATGCGCCGTCGCTGACGGACCTCGTCAGCGACGGGCGCTCGGCGGGGCGGTCTCGGTGAGGACCGTGACCGCGCGGTCGAGCTCCGGCTCGGAGAGGTCGGCTTTCGCGGTCAGGCGAAGACGGGCCACGCCGTCGGGCACCGACGGCGGGCGGAAACACCCGACGTCCACGCCCCTCTCCGCGCAGCGAGCCGCCCAGGCCGCGGCCTCGTCCGCGGACGGGGCGCGCACCGACACCACGGCCGCCTCGGGTGCGCTCACCCCGAACCCGGCGTCCGTCAACCGGTCGGCCAGCTCGCGTGCTCGGGTGCGGACACGCTCGGCCAGCTCCGGTTCGTCGCGCAGCACGCGCAGGGCCGCGAGGGCGGCCGCCGCGCTCGCGGGGGCGAGTGCCGTGTCGAAGATGAAGCTCCGAGCCGTGTTCACCAGGTGCTTGATCACTCGCCGAGGTCCGAGGACGGCACCGCCCTGCGCCCCCAACGACTTCGACAGCGTCACGGTGGTGACGACGTCGGGCTCTCCGGCGAGCCCCGCCGCGTGCACGGCGCCCCGCCCGCCGTCCCCGAGAACCCCGAGGCCGTGGGCGTCGTCCACGAGCAGGGCCGCGGAGTGCCGTCGGCACGCGGCCGACAGCTCGCGCAGCGGAGCCAGATCGCCGTCCACGGAGAACACCGAGTCGGTGACCACGAGGGCGCGCTGCTTGCGTCGGGTCGCGAGCGCGTGCTCGACCGCTCCGGGGTTGTTGTGCTCCACCACGGCGAGGTCAGCGCGGGACAGCCGGCAGCCCTCGACCAGGGACGCATGGATGTAGGAGTCGGTGACGATGGCCGCCTCCTTGCCGGTCAGCGCCGTCACGGCACCGAGATTGGCGGCGAATCCCGACGAGAACACCAGGGCCGCCTGTGCGCCGCAGAACCGGGCCAGTTCGTACTCCAGCTCGGCGTGGACCTCGGTCGACCCGGTCACCAGCCGCGAGCCCGTCGCCCCGGCTCCCCACTTCAACGCCGCGGCGGCGGCCGCCCCGGCGACCCGCTTGTCGCGGGCGAGACCGAGGTAGTCGTTGCCCGCGAGATCGAGCCGCTTCGACTCGGCCGGGCGCGAGGTCAGCGTGCGGACCAAGCCCGCGTCGGCGCGTCGTGCCGCGGCGTCGTCGAGCCAGTCGAAAACGTGCTCCGGAGGCGTTGCCGAGCGGGTTGAGCCTGGTGCGTTCACGCTGGCAGTCTCGCATTGAACGGGAGTTGAGGAGGGACAGGGTGAGCGACGACGCGCGGCGGCTACTGCCGATGCCCGAGGACTGGCGGCGGGCGTTGGCGGTGGTGGCTCATCCCGACGACATGGAGTACGGCTGCGCCGGAGCCGTCGCCGGATGGACGGCCGAGGGGCGCGAGGTGTCGTACCTGTTGGCCACCCGAGGAGAGGCCGGCATCGACCACATGCCCCCGGAGGAGGCCGAGGTGGTGCGCGAGCGGGAGCAGATCGCCAGCGCCCGCGTGGTCGGGGTCGAGCGGGTGGAGTTCCTCGACCACCCGGACGGCGTGATCGAGTACGGCCTGGAACTGCGCCGTGACATCGCCGCGGCGATCCGCAAGCACCGGCCCGAACTCGTGGTGATCATCAACCACCGGGACACGTGGTCGGGAGGCGGCCTCAACATGGCCGACCACCGGCACGTGGGCCAGGCCACCCTCGACGCGATCCGGGACGCCGGGAACCGCTGGGTGTTCCAGGATCTGCTCGCCGGTGGGCTTCACCCGTGGCAGGGAGTCCGGTGGGTGGCGGTGGCGGCCTCACCGATGGCCACGCACGCGGTGGACATCACCTCGACGTTCGAACGTGCGGTGGAGTCCCTGCTGTGCCACCGCGCCTACCTGGAGGGACTCGGGCAGACCGAGGAAGACGCGCGTCGGTTCCTGCGCGAGTACGCCGAGGCGTGCGGCCGTCGTTTCGGTGGCGTACTCGCCACGGATTTCGAACTCATCACCCTGTGAACCCGCGTCACGCCGCGGCGTTCCGGCGGCCGGCGGAACCACGCCGAGGTTCGCGCCCCCGGCCGTGCCGTGGTCGCGGTCCGCGTACGCCCGGACGTGACGGCCGGTAGGAGCGCACGCGCTCGACCACGGGGACGCCGCTCGGGGTGCGGGCACCGGTGATCCGGGCCAGCTCCGCGTCGCCGGGACGCACGATGGCGTGTCGCGGACGTACTCCGGCCCGGTCGGTCATCCGGCGAACGGTACGGCGTTGTTCGCGCGTCACCAGGGTCACGACGACGCCCGAGGCGCCCGCCCGCGCGGTACGGCCCGCGCGATGCAGGTAGTCCTTGTGATCGGCCGCCGGGTCGACGTGGAGCACGAGGCTCACGTCGTCGACATGGATGCCACGGGCGGCGACGTCGGTGGCCACCAGGACGGGGACCCGACCGCTGCGGAAGTCGTCGAGCACCCGGTTGCGTTGGCCCTGGGTCTTACCGCCGTGCAAGGCGCCCGCGTGGACCCCGTTGGCGCGCAGCCGAGTGGTGAGCCGGTCGACGTGGTGCTTGGTGCGCACGAACAGGATCGTGCGTCCCTCCCTCGCGGCGATCTCCGTGACGACGGCCTGCTTGTCGCGGTGGTCGACCTGCAGCAGGTAGTGGTCCATGGTGTCCACGCTCGCGGTGGCGGGGGCGACCGAGTGGGTGACTGGATCGGTGAGATAGGCGCGGACGAGGTTCTCCACGGCGTCGTCGAGGGTCGCCGAGAACAGCAGGCGCTGCCCGTCGCGGGGCGTCAGATCGAGGATCTCGCGCACCTGCGGCAGGAAGCCCATGTCGGCCATCTGGTCGGCCTCGTCGAGCGCGACCATCTCGACCTCGTCGAGTACGCAGGTGCCCTGCCGCACGTGGTCGGACAGGCGTCCCGGGGTGGCGATGAGCAGGTCGACGCCGCGAGCGAGTGCGTCAACCTGGCGCTGCATCGACATGCCGCCCACCGCGGTGCGGCACCACAGGTTCGTGGCCTTGGCCAGCGGAATGAGCACGTCGGCCACCTGCATGGCGAGTTCGCGGGTGGGGACGAGCACGAGCGCCCTCGGGCGCCGGGCGGCGGCCTTGCCGCCGGACAACCGGGCCAGCAGGGCGAGGCCGAAGGCCAGCGTCTTGCCCGAGCCGGTCTGGGCGCGGCCGAGTACGTCGCGCCCGGCGAGCGCGTCGGGCAGGGTGGCCGCCTGGATGGGGAAGGGAGTCCGCATTCCCGCCTTTCCCAGCGCGCGGTTCAGCGGTTGCGGAAGGTTCAGCTCGGCGAACGTGGTCACGCCGGACACGGAAGGGGACGCGGCGGGGGCTGTCATGAGGGTTTCGGTCACTAGTGCCTCTCGGACGTGGCACGTCACAAGGAGGCGCCCGAGTGCCCGAGTGCAGGGCGGACCGCGACGGAGGTCGGTGGGCGTGACCAAGGACGAACCCGGCGCGGGGCGCGCCGTTGACGGATGAATCGCACCGCGACACGGCAGTGGTGTCCGGGCGGTGCGTACCCGAAGTCTACCCGAGACCGCGGGGGCCGCCCCGGCCGCCGAACTGGAGGCCGAAAAAGACCTTGCTCCTCCGGCGGGCCGTTGCGAGGCTTGCGACCATGCGAGTGGTCGTGATCGGTTCGGGTATCGGGGGAGCGTCGTGCGCCTACCACCTCGCCCGTCGTGGGGCGGAGGTCGTCGTCGTGGACGCGAACGAAAACGGGGCGGCGACCTCGGCGGGAGCGGGCATCATCAGCCCCTGGACCTCGCGGCGCGCCGAGGAGGACGTACTCGCGCTGGAAGTGAGGGCGGGCGCCTACTACCCGACCCTCATCGGTGAACTCGCCGAGGAAGGCGAGGACAACACGTCGTTCGCGATCGTCGGTGGACTGGTGGTCTCGGAGGACGACACCGTGCTGGCCGAGACGGCGGAACGACTCACGCGACGGGCGCGGCGATGGCCGGAACTCGGCGAGGTGAGCGTGCTCGACCCGAAGGAGGCCCGTGAACTGTTCCCACCCCTGGCCGAGGGCTTCGGTGCCGTCCACGTCACCGGAGCCGGACGCGTGGACGGCCGGGCGCTGCGTGCGGCGTTGCTGAGGGCGGCCGGGCGGCACGGGGCGCGCTCCGTGACCGGACGGGCGGAACTCGTCACCACGGACGGAAGGGTCCGTGGCGTCGTGGTCGCCGGTGAGCGGGTGGACGCCGACGCGGTGGTCGTGGCGGCCGGGGCCTGGAGCCCGGCCGTGCTAGCTCCGCTCGGGGTGCGCCCGGCGGTGGAGCCGCAGCGTGGGCAGATCAGTCACTTCGGACTGTCCGGTACCGACACGTCGGCGTGGCCGGTGGTGCTGCCGCCGTCGAGCCACTACCTGCTGGCCTTTCCCGACTCCCGCGTGGTGGCGGGCGCGACCCGCGAGACGGGATCGGGGTTCGACTACCGCGTCACGGCCGAGGGGCAACGCGAGGTCCTCGACCACGCGCTCCGCGTCGCGCCGGGGCTGGGGACGGCGACGGTGATCGAGACCCGTGTCGGGTTCCGGCCCGCCACGGAGGACGGGTTGCCGGTCGTCGGGGCCCTCGACGATCACCCGGAAGTGGTGTTGTCCACCGGATTCGGGCCCGCGGGGCTGACGGTGGGGCCGTACGCGGGACGACTCGTGGCGCAGATCGTCCTGGGCGAGCGGCCGGAGACCGAGCTCGACGCCGTGAGCCCACGGCGGTTCACGGCCCGGTGACGATCTCCAGCGCGGTTTCGGAGACTTGCTCGCACCTGATGCCCGCGGCTTCGGCCACCGCCACGACGTCCTCGGGGCCGGCGGGTTCGGTCGCGGTGGTGGCCAGCGCGGCGGCGAGCCTGCCCTTGTGGGCCTTGTTGTGGTGGCTCACCGTCTTGCGGCGTCCCCGAGCGTCCTCGGTGACGACCCGCACGGTCACCGCGCCGGGAATGCGGGCGAGAGCGGCGTAGGCGCCCGAACGCAGGTCCACGACGAGGTCGTCGACGTCGGCCAGCACCGGTTCGAGTACCGGCCGCCACACCGAGCGCAGTGATCCGAGACCGGGCAGCGTGGAGCCGCCCGACAGCCGGTAGGCGGGAATCGGGTCGCCCGCGCGCACCACGCCGAACAGCGCCGAGGCCACCGCGAGTCGCCGATGTGCCCGCTTCCGTTCCGCGTCGGTGAACTCGGCGGCTGCGAGAGCGTCGTAGAGCACGCCCGTGTAACGCAGCAGGGCCGGGGTGGTCGGCGACGACCACAGTCGCGCGTTGCGCTCCACCTCGCCGCGTTGCCGTTCGGACAGTCCCAGTGCCGCCAGGCTGGCGGGCACGTCGGCGGCCAGTTCCACGAGCGCGTCGGCCAGTTTGCGGCGCACCGGGTTCAGTTCGGGAAACGACAGCGCGTCCAGGTCGAGGCAGCGGCCGTCGCCGCCGTCGGCCTTGGTCTCGGAGGGAGGCAACAACACGAGCACGGCGGGCAGCTTAGTGGCGGGCGACCACCGCCGAGAGCGAGCCGGGCCGGTCCCCCCCGGCGGCCGTGTCGTGGCACGCCGGTGGGCGGCGGGAGCGACAAATCCCGGTTGCAGTCGCGCGAACGGTGCCGACTAGTCTTTCCAGACAGCCCTTCTCGCGGGTCATTCCGTGCCGAAACGCCAAGGAGAACACCGTGATCACCAGGATGTCGTCGCTGTTCCTGCGCACCCTGCGTGAGGACCCGGCCGACGCCGAGGTGCCCAGCCACAAGCTGTTGGTCAGGGCCGGATACGTCCGACGGGTCGCGCCGGGCGGGTACTCCTGGCTGCCGTTGGGGCTGAAGGTCCTGCGCAACATCGAGGCGATCGTGCGCGAGGAGATGGACGCCATCGGCGCGCAGGAGATCCAGTTCCCCGCTCTGCTGCCGAAGGAGCCGTACGAGAAGACGGGCCGCTGGACGGAGTACGGCCCGAGCCTGTTCCGCCTCGTCGACCGCAAGGGCGCCGACTACTTGCTGGGTCCCACCCACGAGGAGCTGTTCACGCTCACGGTGAAGGGGGAGTACTCCTCCTACCGGGACTTCCCGGTCATCCTCTACCAGATCCAGACCAAGTACCGTGACGAGGCGCGTCCGCGAGCGGGCATCCTGCGTGGCCGCGAGTTCGTCATGAAGGACTCCTACTCGTTCGACCTCGACGACGAGGGACTGGCCCGGTCGTACCAGCTCCACCGCGACGCCTACCTGAAGATCTTCGACCGCGTGGGGCTGGACTACGTGGTCGTCGCGGCCACGTCCGGGGCGATGGGCGGTTCGGCGTCGGAGGAGTTCCTCGCCGTCGCCGACACGGGTGAGGACACCTACGTCCGCAGCACGGAGTCCGACTACGCGGCCAACGTCGAGGCCGTCGTCACGCCCGCGCCGCCGGAACAGTCCGTGGACGACAAGCCCGCCGCGCAGGTGCACTACACGCCGGGAACGCCCACTATCGAGAGCCTGGTGGACTTCCTCAACAACGCCGACCTCGGCAGGACCTTCACCGCCGCCGACACCCTGAAAAACGTCATGGTGAAGACGCGCATGCCGGGGGAGAAGGAGTGGAAGCTGCTCGGTGTCGGCGTGCCCGGTGACCGCGAGGTCGACATGAAGCGGCTGGAGGCCTCCCTCGCGCCCGCCGAGGTCGAGCTGCTGGAGGACGCCGACTTCGCCGCCAATCCCTTCCTCGTCAAGGGCTACATCGGGCCCGGAGCGTTGCAGGCCAACGGCGTGCGGTACCTGGTGGACCCGCGCGTGGTGCGCGGCACCGCGTGGGTGACGGGCGCGGACAAGCCCGACCACCACGTCGTGGACCTCGTGTGCGGCCGTGACTTCACCCCCGACGGCACCGTGGAGGCCGCCGAGGTACGGGAGGGCGACCCCTCGCCGGACGGCAAGGGCACGCTGGTGTCCGCGCGCGGCATCGAGATCGGCCATATCTTCCAGCTCGGCCGCAAGTACACCGACGCGTTCGAGCTCGACGCGCTGGGCCCCGACTCCAAGCCGATCCGCATCACGATGGGGTCGTACGGCATCGGGGTCTCCCGCCTCGTGGCGGCGATCGCCGAGCAGCACCACGACGAGCTGGGTCTGGTGTGGCCGCGGGTGGTGGCTCCGGCAGACGTGCACATGGTGATCGCGGGCAAGGACGCGAGCATCGCCGAGGGCGCGGAGCGGCTCGCCGCGGAGCTGTCCGAGCGCGGTGTCCGAGTGCTGCTCGACGACCGCAAGGCCACCCCCGGAGTCAAGTTCGCCGACGCGGAGTTGATCGGTGTGCCGACCATCGTGGTCGTCGGCCGAGGGCTGGCGAAGGGCGTCGTCGAGGTCAAGGACCGTGCCACGGGTGAGCGCACCGAGGTGGCCGTGGATTCGGCCGTGGACCACCTGTTGGAGATCGTCCGCGGGTAGGCTGCCACCGCATGGGGTGGTTCCGCAGGCGTAAGGAACAGTTCCAGGGGTACGAGGACCGCGCGGCGCTCAAGGGCTTCGGTGGGTACGAGCCGGCCGAGCCCACGCCGCCCACGTTCGGGACGTCACCGCAGCCGTTGACGCCGTCGTCGCGGCCCCTCACACCGTCGTCGCAACCACCTCTGCCGACGGCCTCGCCGGAGCCGAGTTCGTCCGAGGCGTCGGGGCCTCGGCGGGGCCGGAAGGTGGGGTCGGTGGTCGGGCTCATCCCCGTCTTCTTCTTCGGCCTTCTCTACTCCTTCTTCGGGGGTGACACGGACGACGAGGACGAGTCGTTCGTCGACTACTCACCTCCCCCTCCCCGCCCGGAGACCCGTGTCGTCGCGCCCCCGGCGGTGAAGGGGTGGCAGTCCGTGGTGCACAGCGACGGCGTCTACGCCTACGACGTGCCGCCGGACTGGGAGCCAAGGCCGGACACGATCCACGGGTGGGAGTCGGACGGCTCCCAGTACGTCCTCGTGACGAGCGCCTTCGTCGACGAGGGTTTCTGCCCCGGCGATGAGACCCTTCAGCGCGGGGGCAGCGGGATGGCAACGGCCTCCGGGAACGACGCCGCCGCGGCGGCGACCGAGCAGGTGGAGGAACTCGCGCGGTACGCCTACACCCCCGACGGCGGCGAGGAGCCGAAGGTCGAGGTGGTCGAGCGGCGATCCGTCAAGGTGTCGATCGCGGAGGGGACACGGGCGGAACTCGTCCTCGCCGAGGTGACCGTGACGGACCCCGGCGAGGAGGAGTGTCTTCCGGAGAAGGCGCTGGTCGGTGCGCTCGCCGTCGAGCCGCCGGAGAAGGAGAAGTCCGTCCCGGTGCTGATGGTCTACGAGGGCCGGGTCGGTTCGGACAGCCCCTCGGAAAGCGACTTCGTTCGAATCCTGACGAGCCTGCGGACGGTGCCCGAGGACGAGCTGGAAACCACGGTCGTGACTCCCACGCGCTGACGCGAGTGCCCCGCCGTCCCGGTCAGCCCGCCAGGTACGAGAACCGGACGCGGCGCGTGGGGTTGTCGACGTTGGTGTCGACGAGACAGATCGACTGCCAGGTGCCGAGCGCGAGCGAGCCGTCCAGTACGGGCACCGTGGCGTACGGCGGGAGGAACGCGGGCAGCACGTGGTCGCGGCCGTGTCCCGGGCTGCCGTGCCGATGCCGCCACCGGCCGTCCCTCGGCAGGAGGTCGTCGAGGGCCGCGAGCAGGTCGTCGTCGCTGCCCGCCCCGGTCTCGATCACGGCGAGTCCCGCGGTGGCGTGCGGCACCCACACGTGCAGCAGTCCGTCGCGCGCGTCGGCCTCGGCGAGGAAGTGCCGGGCGTCGGCGGTGAGGTCGTGCACCACGGCACGGGAGCCGGTCTTGATCTCGATCTCCGTGGAGTACATGCCTCGACGGTAGTCGTTGGCGGGTTCGATCCGCCGCTTCCGCTATGGCGTGGATCACGTGAGGTGAATACCGTAGCGGGAGAGCGAGCTCGTCGTACTCGCCCCCGAGGAGGTCACCAGTGACCGACACATCGACGCCGGTTCGTATCGGGGTGGTGGCCGAGACCGCTCCGGGAGAACGCCGGGTGGCGCTCGTGCCGTCCCACGTCGCCCAGCTGACCGCGCGGGGCCTGCGGGTCGTCTGCGAGCCGGGAGCGGGCGCGGCGGCGTGGCACAGCGACGAGGACTACCGGGCCGCGGGAGCCGAGCTGGGCGATCCCTGGGACGCCGACGTCGTGCTCAGGGTGACTCCGCCGAGCGTCTCCGAGGTGAACCGGCTTTCCTCGGGAACGGTCCTGATCGGGTTCCTCGCCCCGGCCACGCACGGCGAGGAGCTCACGGCCCTGCGCAAGGCGGGCGTCCACGCGTTCGCCGTGGAGGCCGTGCCCCGGATCTCGCGGGCCCAGAGCATGGACGCGTTGTCGTCGCAGGCCAGTGTCGCGGGATATCGGGCGGCGTTGCTCGCGGCGGAGCGGCTCCCGCGTTTCTTCCCCATGCTCACCACGGCGGCGGGCACGGTGCCCCCCGCCTCAGTGCTCGTTCTCGGTGCCGGGGTGGCCGGGCTCCAGGCACTCGCCACGGCCAAGCGCCTCGGCGCGAGGACCACGGGCTACGACGTGCGGCCCGAGGTGGCCGACCAGGTCCGGTCGGTGGGGGCGACCTGGCTCGACCTCGGCGTCGTGGCGGAGGGGGAAGGGGGCTACGCACGGGAACTGACCGAGGACGAACGCGCCGAACAGCAGCGCCGACTCACCGAGGCGATCTCGGACTTCGACGTCGTCATCACCACGGCGCAGGTACCGGGCCGTCGCGCGCCGACTTTGGTCACCGCCGAGGCCGTCCGCGGAATGAGGCCCGGCAGCGTGGTGGTGGATCTGGCGGGGGAGACCGGGGGCAACTGCGAGCTCTCCGTCCCCGGCGAGGAGACAGTGGTCCACGACGTGACGATTTGCTCGCCGCTCAACCTGCCCTCGGAGTGCGCCGTCCACGCCAGCGACCTCTACTCCCGCAATCTCATGGAGCTGCTCGGCCTGATGCTCGACGACGAGGGACGCCTCTCCCTCGACACCGAGGACGAGATCCTCGCGAGCGCCCGCGTCACCGCGAACGACGAGGAGGGCGACTGATGCTGGTGCAGAACCTGGCGGTGCTCGTCCTCGCGGGCTTCGTCGGCTTCCTGGTGATCTCGAAGGTGCCCGCCACCCTGCACACGCCGTTGATGTCGGGAACGAACGCCATACACGGCATCGTGCTCCTCGGCGGCCTCATCGTGCTGGGGCTCGGCACCGAGGGGGTGCTCAACAAGGTCCTGCTCGTGCTCGCCATCGCGTTCGGAACGATCAACATCGTCGGCGGTTTCCTCGTGACCGACCGGATGCTCGGGATGTTCAAACGGAAACCGGAGTCCTCCGGTGACTCCGAGCCGTCGCGGGGAGCGCGCTCATGAGCACGGTCGCCTCGGTCGGGTACCTCGTCGCGTTCTCGCTGTTCATCCTCGGACTCATGGGGCTGCGGGGCCCGAGGACGGCCGTGCGCGGCAACTGGACCGCGGCGGCGGGCATGGCCGTCGCCATCGTTTCGACGCTGCTGCCCGGCATGGGGAACTGGTGGCTGATCGTGCTCGGCCTGGTGCTGGGAACGATCGTGGGGGTCCCCGCGGCGCGCCGGGTGAAGATGACGGCGATGCCGCAGATGGTGGCGTTGTTCAACGGCGTCGGCGGCGGTGCCGTGGCGCTCATCGCGTGGGTCGAGTTCCGGGACACCGCAGGCTACGTCGGGTTGCCGCTCTACGTCGCCGTGGCGTCGCTCTTCGCCGCGCTCATCGGTTCCATGTCGTTCTGGGGTTCGCTGATCGCGTTCGGCAAGCTCCAGGCCTGGCTGCCCACCCGGCCGATCACCATCGGGTTACTGCACCGCCCTCTCACGGTGGTGGCGCTGGCCGCCGCGCTCGCCTACGCGATCACGGTCATGGCGGGCGGTGTGTCGGAGTGGCTCGTCATCGGGGTGCTTCTGTCGTCGGCGTTCTTCGGCGTGCTCATGGTGCTGCCCATCGGCGGTGCCGACATGCCGGTCGTGATCTCGTTGCTCAACGCGGCCACGGGGTTGTCGGCCGCCGCGATGGGGCTCGCGCTCGACAACACGGCCCTCATCGTGGCGGGCATGCTCGTCGGCGCGTCCGGGTCGATCCTCACCCACCTGATGGCCAAGGCGATGAACCGGTCGCTGGTCTCGATCCTCGCCGGTGGTTTCGGCGCGTCGGAGTCCTCGGGGGCCGCGCGTACCGACGACCGGCCCGTGCGGTCCACGACTGCCTCCGACGTCGCCATCCAGCTCGCCTACGCCAACCGGGTCGTCGTCGTGCCCGGCTACGGCATGGCCGTCGCCCAGGCCCAGCACGTGGTGCGCGAGATGGCCGACCTCCTGGAGCGCAAGGGCGTGGAGGTCAGCTACGCCGTCCATCCCGTGGCCGGGCGGATGCCGGGGCACATGAACGTGCTGCTGGCCGAGGCCGACGTGCCGTACGAGGCGCTCAAGGGACTCGACGAGAGCAACGCGCTGCTGCCGCAGACCGACGTGGCGTTGGTGATCGGCGCCAACGACGTCGTCAACCCGGCCGCCCGCACGGACCCCGACTCACCGATCTACGGCATGCCCGTCCTCGACGTGGTGTCGAGTCGGTCGGTCATCGTGCTCAAGCGGTCGATGAGCGCCGGGTTCGCGGGCATCGACAACGAGCTGTTCGTCGACCCGAAGACCACCATGCTGTTCGGCGACGCGAAGTCGTCGGTAGCCGAGGTGGTCAGCGAGCTCAAGAACCTGTGACCTCAGCTCGCGGGCGCGGAGAACGTCACCGCCGGCACGGGGGAGGGTGCGGTCGCCTCGGTGTTCCGCGCCGGACGCCGCCGGGTGGGCCTGGGAGTCAGCGTCGTGGTCGTGTTCCGCCGCGTGCTCGCGCCACGCCGGGACCGGCGCGCCGCCCGCGTGGGCTGCTCGGAATCGGACTCGGTGGCCTTCCCGCGCTCGGCGGACTCGGACCGCAGCCGGGCGGACGCCCGTCGGATCGGCGTCGGGCCCTTGACCAGCTTGCGCTTGCGCCTGCGTCCCCCCGTGCGCCTGCCGTGTTCGACGTAGGGCCGGAGGATGCCGCGGAGGTCGTCCGCGTGCTCGGCGGTGAGGTCGATTTCGTAGCTAACGCCGTCGAGAGCGAAGAACACGGTCTCACGGGCCGGTTCCCCCGTGATGTCGTCCAGCGTGTGGATCGCTGTGACCCTGGCCAAGCGCCTACCTCCACCTGCCACCGTCGAACTCCTGTGCGCCGGAAAGGATAGCGTCCTCCCCGAGGGGCCAGCGCGGGCTCCGGTTGCGACACGCGACGGTGTGGTGTGCGCTTACGAAGGTATGACGGAGCACACTGTGGACGGACTTCCCGAGACCGTCGACGTCGTCGTGATCGGTGGTGGTCCCGCCGGTGAGAACGTCGCCGCGAGGGTGGTGCGGGGTGGTCTGAGCGCGGCCCTGGTGGAGCACGAGCGGCTCGGCGGCGAGTGCTCGTATTGGGCGTGCATTCCGAGCAAGGCGTTGCTGCGGCCCGGCAACGCGCTGGCCGCCGCCCGGCGGGTGCCGGGGGTTGCGAGCGTGGGCCGGATCGACGAGCACGCCGTGTTCGCGCGGCGGGACAAGTTCGTGTCGGAGTGGGACGACGGCGGGCAGGTCGCGTGGGCCGAGGGCGCCGGGGTCACCGTCGTGCGGGGCCGTGGTCGACTGTCGGGGGAGCGGGAGGTCACCGTGGACGGTGGCGCCGTCCTACGGGCGAACCACGCGGTGGTGGTGTGCACCGGCAGTGTGCCGGTGATCCCGAACGTGGAGGGGCTGGCCGACGTGCCGGTGTGGACCTCGCGCGACGCCACCTCGGCGTCGTGGGTTCCCGAGTCCCTGGCGGTGGTGGGCGGTGGCGTGGTGGGCGTGGAGATGGCTCAGGCGTGGGCCCGGCTGGGCTCTCGCGTGGACCTGCTCGTGCGCGACGATCGCCTGCTGACGAGGATGCCGCGGTTCGCCGGTGAGGCGGTGGCCGAGGGACTACGGGCCGACGGGGTGCGGGTCCGCTTCGGGGTCGAGGTCCGGCGCACCTCGGCGGTCGACGGGGGAGCGCGGGTCGAGCTGGACGGCGGTGAGGCCGTCACGGTGGAGCGACTGCTCGTGGCCACGGGGCGGCGGCCCGCCACGTCGGACCTCGGGCTGGAGCGGGTGGGCCTCACGCCGGGACGCCCCCTGGAGGTGGACGACACCGGCCTGGTCTCGGGAGTGGACGGCCGGTGGCTCTACGCGGCGGGGGACGTCACGGGGCGCGCTCCCGTGACGCATCAGGGCAAGTACGAGGCGCGCGTCGTGGGTGACGTCGTTGTAGCCCGTGCCCGAGGGGAACGCGTGAGCCTTAAGCCGTGGGCCCGCTACGCCATGACGGCCGATCACCATGCCGTCACGCAGGTGGTGTTCACCGACCCCGAGGTGGCGAGCGTGGGCCCGGCGGAGCCCGCGGAACCGTCGCATCGCGCCGTGGACCTCCCCATCGACGTGGCCGGTGCCTCGCTGCACGCCGAGGGCTACGAGGGACGTGCCCGGCTGGTGGTGGACACCGACCGGGAGGTGGTGGTCGGAGCGACGTTCGTCGGCCAGGACGTCGCGGAGCTGCTGCACGCGGCCACGATCGCCGTGGTCGGCGAGGTGCCGTTGCGGCGGTTGTGGCACGCCGTACCGGCGTTTCCCACGATCAGCGAGGTGTGGCTGCGGCTGCTGGAGGAGTACGGCTTGTGAAGCCGCGGCGGGGTCACCGCAGCGGCAGATCGAGCGCGGCCCTGGCGACGCGGAACGCCACGTTCTCGGACTCGCCGTCCGCGTCGGCCAGCACGGTCCGGACCGTGGTCCCGTTCCGTCGGGTCGTGTAGGCGGCGCCCTCGAATGAGGGGGTGGTGTCGTCCCACCGGTTCGTCTCGGTCGCCACGTCGGTGAGGACGCCCGTGCCGGGGGCGTCGACGAGTCGCTCGAACTCGTCGGCCAGCTCGGCGTTCGGGAAGGTGACCGCGCCGACGGACACCGAGACCACCCGGCCTTCCACCACGGTCCGGAAGCTGGCGCGGACCACCTCGGTGCAGCCGTGATCGAGCAGGAACGACTGCACGTCGCCCACGGCGTGGTGCGGCTCGCACGTCGTCGCGACGTCCCGAGCCACCGGACTGAAGCTCAGGCCTCCGGCTTCCACGGTGGCCGTTCGCGCGGCCGGGGACTCGGCGGAGACGGAGGTGGGAGCCTCCCGCAAGTTCCCGACGACGATCGCGGTGAGAGCCGCGACGACGAGCAGCGCGGCGGCCGCCACGGCGGTGCGACGACGGAACACCCGGCGCCGGTCGGACGCGGGTGCGACGGGAGCGGGAGGAGCGGACGGGGTGTGCTGCGTCGACGGCACCTCCGCCGTGCCCGGCGGGGCGAATCCCTCGGCCGTCAACGCGGCGTCGTCGAAGGTCGTCGCGGAGGGAGCGAGGTCGCGCAGGACGGCCCGCGCCTGCTCCGTCGAAAGCGGTCGCGGAGGAGGCGGGAGGGCCGCCGTGGCCTCCAGGAACGACGACGCCGTCGGATAGATCACCCTCACCGGTCCCGCCAGGTCCTCGGGTGGTTGCTCGACGTTCTTCACGAACGGGCCCACCGCGATGACGACACCGACTCCGACGGTGGGGTCCGTGGCGTGGATGCGGTCGGCGAACCGGCCCGCGAGCGCGAGGGCCTTCGTGGCCGGATTGACGTGGTCCCGATCGGTCTCCTCGGCGGGGCCGTCGGTTCCGTGACGGACGAGGGGCCAGCCGTCGGCCTTCCACTCGCCGTTCAACGGAGCGGTGAGTGTCACGGCGGGATCGGGCAGGTCGACGCCGACGACGATGAGGACGCCGCGGGGGAGCACCAGCGCGGCGTCGACCCGAAGGTCGGAATCGGGTGGCGCCACGCCCAGGACCGCCACACCACCGATGATGTCCCCGCCCCGGCCCAACGAGGCGAGTGCCGCCCGGATGTCGTCGGCTACGCGGGTGGGCCTTGCGGGAAACCGGACGACTCGCACGTGGTCTCTCCCTCACCGCCTGGCTTGCTCTGTGTTTATAACCGAGTCCACTCGCGATCGCCGGGCGGTATGCGCACAACGTAACCGCCGCAGTGATTGCTGTCACCGGAAAGGCGGCTACCCATCGGTATTACACCTGAGTATTGCTTCGTTGCGGATACTCGATGCGGTCTGCGCTGCGTAGAAGCAGGTATCCCCGAATTGAGTGTTTCGGTAATGGGAACATCACAGAGGTGTGATTTCTGGGGTTCATGTGGCCAAATGGGTGAGGCGTGTGCAGAATAGCGGGGGAGTTGCCACGAGCTGATTAATCCGCTTCGGAGACGAGGTCGTAGGGGAAGACGCCCCTCGTCGAGTAGCGGAGGTCAGCAGTGAGCACTCGTGGCGTGGTGTACGTCCACTCGTCGCCGTCTGCGGTTTGCCCGCACGTCGAGTGGGCGATTTCCGGTGCGCTCGGCACCAGGGTGGAGCTGCGGTGGACTGCGCAGCCCGCCGCTCCGGGGCAGCTACGTGCCGAGTGCGATTGGCGCGCGCCCGCAGGTACCGGTGGCAAGCTCGCCGCCGCCCTGAAGGCTTGGCCGATGGTGCGGTTCGAGATCACCGAGGAGCCGAGCTACGGGGTGGACGGGCAGCGGTTCTGCTACGTGCCAGGGCTGGGCCTGTGGCATGCCCGGACCAGCGCCAACGGCGACATCGTCGTCGGGGAGGACCGGCTGCGCACCCTCGTGTCGAAGAGCCGTGCCGGCGAACAGCTCGCGCACGAACTCGACAAGCTGCTCGGTTCGAGCTGGGACGAAGCGCTGGAACCCTTTCGGCACGCCGGCGACGGCGCCCCGGTGACCTGGCTGCATCAGGTGGGTTGATCCGCCCCGAGGTCCGGACACGGTGAAGGCCACCTCGACGCGCGTCGAGGTGGCCTTCACCGTTCGTCGTACGGCCGTCGGCCGTGCTTACGCCTTCGTGAACAACAAGGCGGTGTTGTGGCCCCCGAAGCCGAACGAGTTGCTGATGGCCGCCGTCAGGTCGATCTTGCGCGGCTCGCCGGACACGACGTCCAGTTCGACCTTCGGGTCCTGGTTCTCCAGGTTCAACGTCGCGGGCACGATGCCGTGGTAGATCGAGAGGATCGTCACGATGCTCTCGACGGCACCGGCGCCACCCACCAGGTGTCCGAGCGCGCTCTTCGGAGCCGTCACCACCGGGTGGTCGCCGATGGCCTTGCGAATCGCCGCGGCCTCACCGACGTCACCGACGACGGTGGACGTGGCGTGAGCGTTGACGTGGCCCACGTCGGAGGCCGTGAGACCCGCCATCCGGATGGCGTTCTCCATCGCGGCTATCTGCCCGACGCCGTCGGGGTGGTTCCCGGTGATGTGGTAGGCGTCCGAGGTGATGCCGTAGCCCCCCAGTCGCGCGTACACCCGCGCGCCCCGCGCGGCCGCCCGGTCGGCGCGCTCCAAGACCACCGCACCCGCGCCCTCGCCGAGAACGAAGCCGTCGCGGTCGGTGTCGAACGGCCGTGAGGCCCGTTCCGGTTCGTCGTTGCGTGTGGAGACGGTGCGTGCCTGCGCGAAACCGGCGATGGTGATCGGCGCGATGCAGGCCTCCGCACCACCCGCGATCACGACGTCGGCTCGACCCGACTGGATCATCTGGACTCCGACCGCGATCCCCTCGGCTCCCGAGGCGCATGCCGAGGCCGGGGAGTGCACCCCGGCTCGGGCCTTCAGGTCGATGCCCACGTGTGCCGCGGGCCCGTTGGGCATCAGCATCGGCACCGTCAGCGGCGACACCTTGCGGATGCCGTGCTGCTCCAACAGGTCGTCCTGCTTCAGCATCGTGACGGGACCGCCGATCCCGGAGCCGATCGAGACGCCGAGCCGCTCGGGCTCGACGTCCTGCGACTCTTCGGTGGGCGGTTGGAAACCGGCGTCGGCCCACGCCTCGCGCGCGGCGAGCAGGGCCACCTGCTCGCAACGGTCGAGCCTGCGGGCCTGCACGCGCGGGATCTTCTCCGTCGGTTCCTCGGCGAGCACGGCGCCGATCTTCACCGGCAGGTCGACCTCGTCGATCCAGTCGGCTTCGAGACGGCGGACGCCGCTCCGGCCCGCCAGCAGCGCGTCCCAGGTCGAGGGGGCGTCCCCACCGAGCGGAGTGGTGGCCCCGAGGCCGGTGATCACGACGTCGATGTTGCTCATTGGTGTCTCCCCGAGGTGTGTTGCGAGAAGCTCTACTTCGCGTTGGCCGCGACGTAGTCCACGGCGTCGCCCACCGTCTTCAGGTTGGCCAGCTCGTCGTCCGGGATCTTCACACCGAACTTGTCCTCGGCCTGCACGGCGATCTCGACCATCGACAGCGAGTCGATGTCGAGGTCGTCCACGAAGGACTTCTCGGCGGTCACGTCGTCGGCGGACACACCGGCGACCTCCTCGACGATCTCGCCGAGGCCGGCCAGGATCTCGTTCTTGTCTGCCACTGGGCTTCCTTTCTCCGGTTTCGGGATCGCGACGGGCCTAGCGCCGTCGGCGTCAGTGGTATCACGTGGTGGTTCAAGGGCAGACGAGCACTTGCCCCGCGTAGGACAGACCCGCCCCGAAGCCGACGGCCAACACGATGTCCCCGCGCTTCACGGTGCCCGCGGCGCGCATGTGGTCCAAGGCGATCGGGATGGACGCCGACGACGTGTTGCCCGAGTAGCGGATGTCGTCGGCCACCACCATGTCCTCCCGTGCGCCCTTGGCGCGCAGTCGCTTGGCGATGGCATCGACGATACGCAGGTTCGCCTGGTGCGGGATGAGCACGTCGATGTCGGACAGCTCCAGGCCGGCCAGTTCGACGGCCCGCATGGCGACGGGGGCGATCTGCGTCGTCGCCCAGCGGAACACCGGCTGGCCCTCCTGGTGGATGTAGCGGTTGTCCCGCATGTAGATCATGTCCACGAGGTCGCCCGCGCTGCCCCACGCCACGGGGCCGATGCCCGGCTCGTCGGAGGGACCGACCAGGGCCGCCCCCGCGCCGTCGGCGAAGATGATCGCCGTCGAGCGGTCGGTGGGGTCGACGACGTCGGTGAGCTTCTCCGCGCCGATGACGAGCACCTTCTTCGCGGACCCGGCGCGGATGAGGTCCGACGCCACTCCGAGCCCGTAGCAGAAGCCCGCGCACGCGGCGTTGAGGTCGAACGCACCCGCGGCCTTGATGCCGATGCGGTCGGCCACCTGGGCCGCCGCGTTGGGGATCGGGGCGGGCAGCGAGCAGTTCGGCACGATCACCGTGTCGACCTCCGACGGGGCGACCCCGGCGTCGGCGAGTGCCTTGGCACCCGCGGTGACGGCCATGTCGACCAGTCGTTCGTCCTCGGCGGCGAAACGGCGTTCGATGATGCCCACGCGCTCGCGAATCCACTGGTCGCTGGTGTCCAGGTGCTGCGAGAGCTCGTCGTTCGTGACGATCCGGTCGGGCTGGGTGCTACCCACGCCGAGCACTCGGGTCGCCTTCGCGCCTTGGGCCAGGGAGAGTGTCGGCCGGGTCATGCCAGCTCCTCGAGTTGCGTAGGCGTCTTCAGAGCGAACGGGGTGGTCACCGTGCCCTTGAGCTCTCGCCTGACGAGCCCGGTCAGCGTCCCGGCGGGAGGCAGTTCGATGGTCCGGTCGACGCCGAGCTCGGCGAGGCCCTGCATCGTCAGGTCCCACCGCACCGGGCGGGTCACCTGCGAGACCAGCCTGCGCAGGTACTCCTCGCCGCTGGTGACCACCTTGCCGTCGACGTTCGACAGCAGGGGCCGGGTGGGGTCGGAGGGGGTGATCTTGTCGGCGTGGCCGCGCAGCGCCTCCTCGGCGGGGGCCATGTACTTCGTGTGGAACGCGCCCGCCACCTTCAAGGCCCGCACCTTGGTGCCGGGCAGCGGCTCGGCCACGATCTTCTCGATGGCGTCGGCGGCGCCCGAGGCGACGATCTGGCCGGCGCCGTTGCGGTTGGCCGCCTCCAGTCCGTGCTCGTGCAGCCAGGCCACCACCTCGTCGGGGTCGCCGAGCATCACGGCGGCCATGCTCGTCGGTTCGACCGCGCACGCCGCGGCCATCTCGGTTCCCCGCACGGCAGCCAGCGCCACGGCCTCGTCCGCCGTCAGCACACCGGCGACGGCGGCGGCGGCCAGCTCGCCGACGGAGTGGCCCGCCACCGGGGCGTCGGCGGTCACGTCGGCCGGCAGGTACTCGTAGGCCAGCAGCGACGCGGCGACGATGAGCGGCTGGGCGACCGCGGTGTCCTGGATTTCCTCGGCGGTTCCCTCGGTGCCGAGCCTCACCAGGTCGAGTCCGGTGTTCTTCGACCACTGCGCGACGCGGTCGCGCGCTCCGTCGAGTTCGAGCCAAGGCGTCAGCATGCCGGGGGTCTGGGAGCCCTGTCCGGGGCAGAGGAGAGCGGTGGTCACTCCTGTAGGGAACACGGATCTTGGGGTCCGGGGGCATGCTGCCCAGTCACCAAGTCCTCGGAATCGGGTTGTGGACTCTCTACAAAGAGCGACCACGATCGTGTGTGATCACAGCAACGTTGTGTCTCGGCTCACCGCGTGGGGGACGGCGGTCACCACAGCCCACGCGAGCGCGCCAACCTGCCCACGGTCAGGGCCGTCCGCAACACGAGTGCGTCGCGGGGGTCGGCCGCGTTGCGACCGGTGAGTTCGGTCGCCTTCTTCAACCGGTAGCGCACGGTGTTGGGGTGAACGAACAACTGGCGCGCACACGTCTCGAGTACGCCGCCGGTCTCCAGATAGGTCTCGATCGTCTCCAGCAGCGCCGGTCCCGCCTCTTCCAGTGGCTTCGCGATCTCGTTCACGAGGACCCGCTCCGCCTCGGCGTCGCCCGCGAGCGCGCGTTCGGGCAGCAGGTCGATCGAGCGCGTGGGCCGGGGAGCCGCGGGCCAGCCGACCACGGCGCGCAGCCCGGACAGTGCCTCCGCCGCGCTGCGGTGCGCCTCGGCGAGGCTGTCCACGGTGGGTCCGGCGACCACGGGGCCCTCCGCGAACGCGGTGGCCAGCGTGGGCAGCACCTCCTCGTCCTTGGGGGTGCCCTCCGTCGGACCGGCCACCACCACGACCAGGCGTGAGCCCTGGACCCCCAGCAGCACCGGTCTGCCCACCCTGGCGGCCTTGCTACGCACCTCGAACACCACCGACGGCGGATCGTCCGAGGGGGGATTGCCCACGAGCACGGTGGCGCCCGCGGCCGGGTCCCATCCCAGGGCCGCGGCCCGTGACAACACCGATTCCTCGGCGTCACCGCGGACGACGCCGTCGACCACGAGCGCCTCCAGCCGCGCGTCCCACGCGCCTCTGGCCTCGGCGGCGGCGGCGTAGGAGTTGGCGGCGGCGAACGCGATCTCCCTGCCGTAGCGGAGGATGCCCTCGGTCAGCGCGGCCCGTTCGGCCTCGTCGGCGGCGAAGCGGGGCAGTTGTTCCTCGAACACGTCCACCGCGAGTCGCACGATCTCCACGGTCTGGCGGAGGCTGATCCAGCGCGACAACTCCCTCGGTGCCGAACGGAACGCCTCGGTGGTGAGCTTCAACGCCTCCTGCGAGTCGCGCATCCAGCGGACGAACCCGGCCGCTCCGGCCTGGGTGATCAGCAGCACGCTCGCGCGCTGGTCGGCGGGCAACCTGGCGAACCAGGGTAGACGTTCCTCGATGGCGGCCACACTGGCCCTGGCGAGCCTTCCGGAGGCCCGTTCGAGCGCACGCAGCGTGGCCTCGGACAGCTCGTGCCGAGGGAGGGCGGGCTGATCCAAGGGTGACGACGGCTCAGTGGACATGCTGTTGCCGAATCCTACGCGGGGTTTCCCGGAAGGTGGGACCGCACGGTTCGGCGGCGTCATCGACGCGAAAGAGGCCGCCCGGCACGCCGTGAGCGGTCGTGCCGGGCGGCCCCACTTCCCCGGTCCCCACCGGTGCTTCCACTATGGACTTCGAGATCAAGCCCCGCCACCGGACTCACCCGTTCGTGAGATCCGGTCAGAGGGTCCCTTCATCCACATCGGACACCGGGTCGGGTCACGCCACGCCGGAGTCCGACGTCTGCGGGCCCGCGGCCATCACGTCGTGGATCCGGTACTTCCGCGCCGCCTCCACGACTCGGTCGCGCGGAATCTCCCCGCGGCGGGCGAGCATCGTGAGTACACCGACCACGACCGACTCCGCGTCCACGAGGAAGTGGCGGCGCGCCGCGGGACGAGTGTCGGAGAACCCGAACCCGTCCGTGCCCAGCGTCAGCATGTCGGTGGGCACCCACGGCCGGATCAGGTCCGGCACCGCGCGCATCCAATCCGACACGGCCACGACCGGCCCCTCGGCTTCCGACAACTTCTGCGTCACGTACGGCACCCGCGGGGTGTCGGCCGGGTGCAGGAAGTTGTCGCGGTCGACCTCCACGGCCTCCCGACGCAGCTCCGACCAGGAGGTCGCCGACCACACGTCGGCCCGCACGCCCCACTCCTCGGCGAGGAGGTCCTGAGCACGCAACGCCTCCGGCATCAGCACGCCCGAGACCAGGATCTGCGCCTTGGGGCCGTCGCCCTCCGGAGCGGTCCGGTAGCGGTAGAGGCCCTTGAGCAGGCCCTCCACGTCCAGGTTCTCCGGCTCGGCGGGCTGCTGATAGGGCTCGTTGTAGACGGTGAGGTAGTACATGACGTTCTCACCGTTGCCGTCCGGCCCCGTCTCGCCGTACATGCGGCGCAGCCCGTCGCGCACGATGTGGGCGATCTCGAACGACCACGCCGGGTCGTAGGCCACCACGCCGGGGTTGGTGGTCGCCAGCAGGTGCGAGTGCCCGTCCGCGTGCTGCAGGCCCTCACCGGTCAGCGTGGTCCGGCCCGCCGTCGCACCCAGCACGAAGCCGCGTGCCATCTGGTCGGCCGCCGCGTACAGCCCGTCACCGGTGCGCTGGAACCCGAACATCGAGTAGAAGATGTAGATCGGGATCATCGGCTCGCCGTGCGTGGCGTACGACGTGCCCGCGGCGGTGAACGACGCGGTGGAACCCGCCTCGTTGATGCCCTCGTGCAGGATCTGGCCCTGCTCGGACTCCTTGTAGGCCAGCATCAACTGCGCGTCCACCGACGTGTAGTTCTGGCCCTGCGGGTTGTAGATCTTCGCCGTCGGGAACATCGAGTCGAGGCCGAAGGTGCGGGCCTCGTCCGGGATGATCGGCACGATCCGATGTCCGATCTCCGGGTCCTTCGCCAGCTCGCGCACCAGCCGGACGAACGCCATCGTGGTGGCGACGTCCTGCTTGCCCGAGCCCTTGCGGATGGCCTCGTACACCTTGTCGCCCGGCAGC
The DNA here is from genome assembly GCF_000243395.2 of Saccharomonospora glauca K62. Classification (NCBI taxonomy): domain Bacteria; kingdom Bacillati; phylum Actinomycetota; class Actinomycetes; order Pseudonocardiales; family Pseudonocardiaceae; genus Saccharomonospora; species Saccharomonospora glauca. The sequence goes on from NZ_CM001484.1 coordinate 1,109,438, forward strand.
ACGAGCGGCTTGGCGTTCGACCGGCGCTCCGGCAGGTAGCCGCCGAGGGCCTGCCTGCGGCCCTTCATGTACTGGATCTCCGGCGCGTCCTCGCCGGGGTGGTAGTACGGCGGCAGCTTCGGGTCGCGCTCCAGTTCCTTGTCGCTGATCGGGATGCGCTGGGCGTCGCGGAACAGCTTGAGGTCGTCGAGCGTCAGCTTCTTCATCTGGTGGGTGGCGTTGCGGCCCTCGAACGCCGGGCCGAGGCCGTACCCCTTGATGGTGTGGGCGAGGATCACCGTGGGCTGACCGTGGTGCTCCATCGCGGCCTTGTACGCCGCGTACACCTTGCGGTAGTCGTGCCCACCGCGCTTGAGGTTCCAGATCTGCTCGTCGGTGAGGTTCTCGACGAGGGCCTTCGTGCGCGGGTCCCGCCCGAAGAAGTGCTCCCGCACGTACGCGCCGTCGTTGGCCTTGTACGTCTGGTAGTCGCCGTCGGGCGTCTGGTTCATGAGGTTCACCAGGGCGCCGTCGCGGTCGGCGTGCAGCAGCGCGTCCCACTCGCGACCCCAGATGACCTTGATCACGTTCCAGCCCGCGCCACGGAAAAAGGCCTCCAGTTCCTGGATGATCTTGCCGTTGCCGCGGACGGGGCCGTCGAGTCGCTGCAGGTTGCAGTTGATGACGAACGTGAGGTTGTCCAGGCCCTCACCGGCGGCCACGTGGACGAGGCCGCGCGACTCGGGCTCGTCCATCTCGCCGTCGCCGAGGAACGCCCACACGTGCTGGTCGCTGGTGTCCTTGATGCCGCGCGCATGCAGGTAGCGGTTGAACCGCGCCTGGTAGATCGCGTTCATCGGGCCGAGGCCCATCGACACCGTGGGGTACTCCCAGAAGTCCGGCATCAGCCTCGGGTGCGGGTACGACGGCAGCCCGCCGCCCGCGCCGGCGTGGGAGAACTCCTGCCGGAACCCGTCGAGCTGCTCGGCGGTGAGCCTTCCCTCCAGGAAGGCCCTCGCGTAGATACCGGGGGACGCGTGACCCTGGATGAAGATCTGGTCGCCGCCACCCGAGTGGTCCTTGCCCCGGAAGAAGTGGTTGAAGCCCACCTCGTAGAGCGCGGCGGAGGAAGCGTAGGTCGAGATGTGACCACCGACGCCCACGCCCGGTCGCTGGGCCCGGTGGACCATGATCGCGGCGTTCCAGCGGATGAACGCGCGGTAGCGGCGTTCGATCTCCTCGTCACCGGGGAACCACGGCTCGTTCTCCGTGGGGATGGTGTTGACGTAGTCGGTGGTGGTGAGCGGGGGCACGCCCACGTTGCGCTCACGGGCGCGCTCCAGCATCCTCAGCAACAAATACCTCGCGCGCTGTTGACCGCCCCTCGCCAATGCGGCGTCGAAGGAGTCGAGCCATTCGGACGTCTCCTCCGGGTCGATGTCAGGCAAGTGCGCCGCCAGTCCGTCGCGGATGACGCGGACACGCGCCGGTGCTCCCTGGCCGGAGGCGCCAGCGGTGGCGCCGCGCCCGGCCTCGTCGTTCTGGGGGGCCAAGGGATCTCCTCGCCGAATTCCGAGTTACTTCGAGTTGTCGTTAGTCATCGTGGCTGTGGACACGATGTTCGTCAGCTGCTACTCTGCGGTAACATTGAGCTGTTCGTAACACCGTGTCGGCTCGTGTGGTCCTGCGGGTATGTGCCGTCGGACCGCGCTTCCCACCCTAGTTCAGATGGTGGAGGGCCGGGCTGCCCGGATTCGGAGAAATCGCGCCCGACCTGGAAGTGAACCCGCCCCGCCCGCCTCGTCGCTGACCCGACCCCGAAGGCTTCCGGTGTGGACGGTTGCGCTTCGCGCCGTTGCGGTGTTCGCTATGCCCATCCGTGTACGTAGTGCGGTCGGTCGCTCGGGGTGAATGACCGGTGGCGGACCGCGCATACCCAGTTGGAGGAGTGAGAAGTCGTGGTCGCCGCGGGAGACGCTGGCCAGAACAGCGTCGCCGAAAGGCTCGGGATCAAGCCGGACATGGTGGTCCAGGAGCTGGGCTGGGACGAGGACGTCGATGAGGAGGTCCGCGCCGCCATCGAGGCGCACATTGGTGGCGAGCTGCTCGACGAGGACGCCGACGAAGTCATCGACGTGGTGCTGCTCTGGTGGCGCGACGGCGACGGAGACCTCGGGGACGCGCTCGTGGACGCTCGGGTGCCGCTCGACGAGAACGGAGTCGTGTGGGTGCTGACGCCGAAGACCGGCCAGCCCGGTCACGTCGAGCCCAGTGAGATCGCCGAGGCGGTTCCCACGGTGGGGATGTCGCAGACCTCCAACCTCAGCATCGGCGATCGGTGGACCGCCACCAGGCTCGTGCCGAGATCGACGTCACGCCGCTGAGCCCCGACGACCCCGCCTCTTTCCTGTGTAACTTCGCGGTAGGGTTCTCTCGGCATTCGCGTCGGCGAAAGCAGGCATCGCGCCGAGCCACTGGCCGGATGTCGACCCGTAACGTCGGACAAGCGAAAGGTTGTCGTGCTCATGGCCGTCGAGGTCGGTACGGAGGCTCCGGACTTCACGCTCAACGACTACAACAAGCAGCCGGTCACGTTGTCGTCGTTCCGAGGTGACAAGCCGGTGCTGCTCGTCTTCTACCCGTTCGCTTTCAGCGGCATCTGCCAGGGCGAGTTGTGCCAGCTCCGCGACGAGTACGACCAGTACCCCGGCGTCCAGGTGCTCGGTGTCTCGGTGGACACGCCCTTCGCCCTCAAGGCGTGGGCCGAGCAGCAGGGCTACCAGTTCCCGCTGTTGTCGGACTTCTGGCCGCACGGCGAGGTGGCGAAGGCGTACGGTGTGTTCAACGAGCAGGCCGGGTTGGCCCTGCGGGGTACCTTCCTGATCGACACCGAGGGTATTGTGCGGTTCGCCGAGGTGAACCAGCCGGGTGAGCCGCGAAACCAGGAGGCGTGGAAGAAGGCGATCGCCGACCTCGGCTGACGGTTCGATCGCAATTCGAGGCCAAGGAACTCCCGGCCACCGTGCCGGGAGTTCTTCGGGCGCATAGCTCAGCGGGAGAGCACCTGCCTTACAAGCAGGGGGTCGCAGGTTCGAACCCTGCTGCGCCCACCGTCGTCCGTTCGTCGACGTGTCCGTCGGCACCGATCGACTCCGCTCCGACGCCATGCGGCCTCGCGGGACGCTCGTCGTCTCGGCGCGTGTCCGTTTCGTGACATGGCGGTATGTGCGGCCGAAACCCGAGGCCTTATCCTCGTCGCCGATATGTGACGTCAACCGTGAAGGCTGTTGTGCACACTGTCGGCGACGCGGCGGAGGACCCGGCCCGCGAGCAAGGGCCCGTCCGGCCGTACCTGGACGATCTTCCGATGGAGTTGTGGGGCGCGGACGAGACGGCCGAGCCCAGATCCGACTCCCCGCGGAGATCGTGGTGGCGCGCGGTGCTCCCGGTCGCCGTCGCCCTGGCGCTCGTCGGTGTGTTCGTGGCCGTCCTGCCGTCCCTCGACGACACCGACTCCGGCTCGCCCGGCGCGACGCTCGGGGCCGGGGAGTCGGTTCCCTCGCTGGCTTCGATCGGGGACAACCGGCTGTTGCGGAGCGGTACCGTCCTGGAAGAGGTGCGCTGCGAGCTTCCCGAACTCGGCAGCGATCCGGAACGGCTGCGTGCGTTCTACGACGCCGAGCTGCGGTGCCTGGAACGCGCCTGGAAGCCCGCACTGAGCCGAGCGGGAGTGGAGTTCGCCCCGGTCGCCGTGGACATCACCGACGACCCGGCGACCGCGTGCGGCGAGTTGCCGCCCTCCGACGAGGCCACCGGCCTGTACTGCGCCGAGGACGCCACCATTTACCTGCCGCGCGCCCGCACCCTGGAGGCGTTCGGGCTCACGCAGGAGGCCCACATCGCCACGCTGGCCCACGAGTACGGCCATCACGTGCAGCACCTCAGCGGCATCCTCGACGACGCGAACGCCCAGCTCAACCGCTATCCCGCGGGTAGCCCGTCCGACCTGGAGCTGGGCAGGCGGGTCGAGTTGCAGGCGAACTGCTTCGCCGGTGTCTTCCTCGCCAGCGCCGTGGGGCGGGGATCGATCACCGACGAGGTGGGGGACGCCGCGGTGGACGACTTCCGCAACTGGATCGACAGCGACACCCACGGCACCAGCGAGACCCAGCGTCAGTGGGCCGCCCGTGGGTTCCGGCACGGCGACGCGGGGGACTGCAACACGTGGCGCGCTCCCGGCGAGGACGTCAGGTAGGGACTCACGGCAGGACGGGCAGCGACCACATCTCGCCGGTGGCGCTGTCGATGAGCGCGGCGCTGGTGACCCGTACCGTCAACGGGAGGACCTCGTACACCGCCGCGGCCACCACGGGCAGGTCCCGTGTCGTCGATCTCGTGGCCACCGAGGAGTGCGGTAACCAGCGGTCCGGAGCGTAGTGGTGGTGCACGCGGGCACCCGTCCCGCTCACCGCCCGCACCACCGCCTGCTGGCGAGCGAGCAACTCGGCGGCAGGTGCGGGGACGAGCGAGATCCGGCCCCGGCGAAACGCCGCCATCGCGTCGAAGGTCACCTCGAACGGGCCGCCGTCGGGCAACGCCGAGACCGCGTCGTGGACGGCGTCGAGCCGCCAGTCCAGCAGGACGACGTAGGACAGGTGCGGGTGATGCCGACGGTGCGTGTGCGTCTGCAACGTCGCGACGCCCGTCGCCTCCAGTCGCGACCACAGACCGCGCAGTGCGCGTTCGGAGCGCCGGTCGAACAGCAGACAGACGCCCAGTGCCACGCCGACGACCCTACGGCGGTGCGGGCGGGTTCGCCGTTTCGCCGTCCACCACTCGGGTATTCGCGGTTTGAGCGGCGCCTGTCACACCGTAGGAGGAAGTCGTCATGACTCGTCCCAAAGAACCCGGAACTCGTCCCCGTAGACGAGGACTGCAGCCCGTCCAGTTACTGGCCGGCCTGGTCGGCCTCGTCTACCTGGCGCTCGGCATTATCGGGCTCATCATCACCGGGTTCGGGGGATTCGGGGACGCCACCCACAGCACCCTCTGGCTGTTCTCGATCAACCCATTCCACAACGTCGTCTACATCGTCATCGGCGCGCTCGGCGTGCTGATGGCACTGACGTCCAAACTGGCCCGGACCTACGGGTGGTTGGTGCTCGTGGCCTTCGGTGTCCTGGTGTTGTGGGGGCTGGCCATCACCGGGGTGTTCTCCGAGAACCCGGTGAGCGGACTGGGCAACCCGCTCGCGCTCAACACCGCGGACAACTGGCTGCACTTCGGAACCGCCCTGCTCGGTCTCGTCATCGCCGTGATGCCGGCTCGCAAGAAGATTCCCGCGACGCCGGGGCAGGAGAGAGAGTCGGCTTCCGGTGCGATGGCCGGGCGGACGTCAGACGCGGGTGCCGGGGAAACCCGTCGGCATGCCCCCGGTCGCCGGATCTGGCGTCGCGGCACCGCGCACTGACGGCGCCGCGACCCGACGGAACGAGCACGGTGTGCCGTCAGTCCTCCGGTACGACGTGGGCCACCACGCAGGTGATGTTGTCCGGGCCGCCACCCTCGTTGGCGAGGTCGATGAGCGACTGCACGGCTTCCTCCGGGGCGGCGGTCCCGGTCGCCACCTCCGTGAGCACGCGCTGGATGTCGTCGGCCCCGACGACGTCGGTGAGGCCGTCCGAACAGAGCAGGTAGACGTCGTCGACCTGCGCGGTGTGCAGGGAGATGTCCGGCTCCGCCGGCATGTTCGCCAATAGTGCGCGGACGAGCACTGAACGGCTCGGGTGGCGTTCGGCGGCCTCGGGGGTGAGGCGCCCCTGATCCACGAGGGTCTGAACCATCGTGTGGTCGCGGGTGAGCTGGGTCAGCGTGTCACCGCGGAGCTGGTAGCAGCGGGAGTCGCCGATGTGGCCGAGTGCGAACCGCGGGCAGTCCCACAACATCGTCGTGACGGTGGTGCCCATACCGGTGAGCGCGGGATCGTCGGCCACGCGTTCGGTGAGCCGGGAGGCGGCGGTCCGGACGGCTTCCGCCAGTTCCTCGCCGAGGTCCACCTCGCCCAGGTCCTCGTCTGCGAGCCGGGTGTCGAGTTCCTCGAGCACGGCGACAGCCTCGGCGCTGGCGACTTCACCTGCGGCGTGCCCGCCCATGCCGTCCGCGACGGCGAGCAGCCGGACGGTCGCGTAGGCGGAGTCCTCGTTTCCGCTGCGGTGCTTCCCGACGTCGGAGCCCGCGGCGTAGCGGAGGGTCAGGACCTGGTCGTGTGTCATGAGTGCAGTGAACCATTGCTCGGCGAGCAGCGACGCACAACAGTACGTCAACCGGCTCCGTTTTGCCGAACCGGCACACCGAGACGGGCGCTCCCCGGCCGTCGGACGGGTGTCCGCCACGCCGGGCATGCGGTGCCGGAAGGCGCCCTTCCCCGGGACTAAGCTGGGCGGCACGTCTTGCCCGTTCCTGGGTGTCTTCGGAGGTTTTGCGCCGGTGTCGAACGATTCCTTCGTCCACCTGCACGTCCACACCGAGTACTCGATGCTCGACGGTGCGGCGAAGATAGCTCCGCTTTTCGCCGAGGCGGCCCGGTTGGAGATGCCCGCGGTAGGCATGACCGACCACGGCAACATGTACGGCGCCGACGAGTTCTACCAGCAGGCGAAGAAGGCCGGCATCAAGCCGATCATCGGCATCGAGGCCTACGTCGCGCCGGAGAGCCGTTTCCACAAGAAGCCGGTGTTCTGGGGGCACACGGGCCAGCGAGGCGCCGACGAGTTCGGTGAGGGCGGCGACGTCTCCGGTGGCGGTGCCTACACGCACATGACGATGTTGGCGGAGAACGCCACGGGCCTGCGGAACCTGTTCAAGCTCTCCTCTCTGGCGAGCATGGAGGGCTACTACCGCAAGCCCCGGATGGACCGCGAGCTGATCGCGGAGAACGCCGAGGGGATCATCGCCACCACCGGCTGCCCGTCCGGCGAGGTGCAGACGCGCCTGCGGTTGGGGCAGTGGGACGAGGCGATTCGGGCCGCGTCCGACTACCGCGACATCTTCGGCCCGGACAACTTCTTCCTGGAGTTGATGGACCACGGCCTGCCCATCGAGCGCTCGGTGCGCGAGGGGCTGCTGGAGATCGGTCGGAAGCTGAACCTGCGGCCGTTGGCGACCAACGACTCCCACTACGTCACCAAGGAGCAGGCCGAGTCGCACGCGGCGCTGCTGTGCGTGCAGTCCGGCAAGACGCTGTCCGACCCGAACCGCTTCAAGTTCGACGGCGACGGCTACTACCTGAAGTCCGCCGCCGAGATGCGCGAGTACTGGGACACCGAGGTGCCCGGCGCCGCGGACAACACGCTGCTGATCGCCGAGCGCGTGCAGTCCTACGCCGAGGTCTACGCCCACAAGGACCGGATGCCGGTCTTCGAGGTGCCGGAGGGCCACACCCAGGAGTCGTGGCTCCAGCACGAGGTGATGGAAGGCCTCAAGTGGCGGTTCCCCGACGGCATTCCCGACGGGTACGTCGAGCGGGCCGAGATGGAGCTCGGCGTGATCGCCCAGAAGGGTTTCCCGGCGTACTTCCTCGTGGTCGCCGACCTGTGCAACTACGCCCGGAGCGTGGGTATCCGGGTGGGCCCCGGCCGTGGTTCGGCCGCGGGCGCGCTGGTGGCGTACGCGCTCGGTATCACCAACCTCGACCCGATCCCGCTGGGCCTGCTGTTCGAGCGGTTCCTCAACCCCGAGCGCATGTCGATGCCCGACATCGACATCGACTTCGACGACCGCAGGCGCGGCGAGATGATCCGGTACGCGACCGAGAAGTACGGGGCCGACAAGGTCGCGCAGGTCATCACGTTCGGCACCATTAAGACCAAGGCCGCCATCAAGGACGCGGCGCGCGTGCACTTCGGGCAGCCGGGGTACGCCATCGCCGACAAGATCTCCAAGGCGCTCCCGCCGCCGATCATGGCGAAGGACATCCCGCTGTCGGGCATCGTCGACCCCGAGCACGAGCGGTACCCGGAGGCGGCCGAGGTTCGGGCTCTCATCGAGAACGACCCCGAGGTCAAGACGATCTTCGACACCGCCCGCGGTCTCGAAGGCCTGATCCGCAACGCGGGTGTGCACGCGTGCGCGGTCATCATGTCCAGCGAGCCGCTGATGGACGCCATCCCGCTGTGGCAGCGGGACGACGGCGCCATCATCACCGGGTGGGACTACCCGTCGTGTGAAGCCATCGGCCTGTTGAAGATGGACTTCCTCGGCCTGCGCAACCTCACCGTCATCGGCGACGCGATCGACAACATCAGGGTCAACCGCGGGGTCGAGATCAACCTCGACACCCTCGGGGTGGACGACCCGGAGACGTACAAGCTGCTCGGTCGCGGCGACACGCTCGGGGTGTTCCAGCTCGACGGTGGTGCCATGCGGGACCTGCTGCGTCGCATGCAGCCCACCGAGTTCGCCGACATCGCCGCGGTCAACGCGCTGTACCGGCCCGGTCCGATGGCGATGAACACGCACAACAACTACGCCGACCGCAAGAACGGCCGGCAGCAGGTCACGCCGATCCACCCGGAGCTGGAGGAGCCGCTGGCGGACATCCTCTCCGAGACCTACGGCCTGATCGTCTACCAAGAGCAGATCATGCAGATCGCGCAGCGGGTCGCCGGCTACTCGATGGGCCGAGCCGACGTGTTGCGCCGGGCGATGGGCAAGAAGAAGAAGGAGGTCCTCGAGAAGGAGTTCGAGGGCTTCGAGGCCGGTATGAAGGCGAACGGGTTCTCGCAGGAGGCCATCCGGGCGCTGTGGGACACCATCCTCCCGTTCGCCGGGTACGCGTTCAACAAGTCGCACGCCGCGGGCTACGCGCTCGTCGGGTACTGGACCGCCTACCTCAAGGCCAACTACACCGCCGAGTACATGGCGGCGTTGCTCACCTCGGTCGGTGACAACAAGGACAAGTCCGCGGTCTACCTCTCGGAGTGCCGCAGGCTGGGTGTCCGGGTGCTCCCGCCGGACGTCAACGAGTCCGACCGGCGCTTCGCGGCCGTTGGGAACGACATCCGCTTCGGGCTCGGGGCCATCCGCAACGTGGGCTCCAACGTCGTGGAGTCGATCATCAGCACCCGCGAGAAGAAGGGGAAGTACTCCTCCTTCACCGACTTCCTGGACAAGTCCGAGCTCGTGGTGTGCAACAAGCGGGTCATCGAGTCGCTGATCAAGGCCGGTGCCTTCGACTCGCTCGGCGCCACCCGGTTGTCGATGATGCGGGTGCACGAGGACGCCGTCGACGCCGTCGTGCCGCTCAAACGGCAGGAGGCGATGGGGCAGTTCGACCTGTTCGGCACCGGCGGGGACGACGGGGCCGCCCCGAGCACGGCGTCGTCGCCGCTGGCGCACCTGAAGTTCGACGACGAGGAGTACCCGCGCAAGCAGAAGCTCGCCTACGAGCGGGAGATGCTCGGTCTCTACGTGTCGGCGCACCCGCTCGACGGCGCCGAGCGCATCCTGCGCAAGCACGCCAAGCGACCCATCGCGGCGATCCTGGCCGATCCCCCGAAGGAGGGTGAGATCGAGATCGCGGGGCTCATCACCTCGATGGAACGCCGGGTGAACAAGAAGGGCGAGCCCTGGGCCATCTGCACGGTCGAGGACATGGACGCCTCGCTGGAGGTGTTGTTCTTCCCGAAGTCCTACGCCCTGTTCGCCGCCGACCTGGTGGAGGACAACGCGGTCGTCGTCAAGGGACGCGTCAACTGGCGTGAGGACAAGATGTCGGTCTTCGCGGCCGGGCTGGTGCCGCTCGACCTCAGCGACGTCGCGCTCGGCGACGAGGAACCGCCGCTGATGCTGCTGGCCTCGGCCGAGAAGCTCACCAAGAGCGTGGTGACCGAGCTCAAGCAGACGTTGCAGGCACACCGGGGTGACACCCCGGTGCGGCTCAAGCTGATCGGCAACTCGTCGGAGACGGTCTTCGCCCTCTACGACTATCCCGTGACGGTCAGCTCGATGTTGATGGGCGAACTCAAGGGCATTCCGGGCATCGCGGCGAGCACGTGAGGGCCGCGCTTCCTACGGTGGAGGAGTGAGCCCGGAGACCGCCGAACCCGATCCGCGACGCTGGCGCGCGCTCGCCGTCACGTTGACCGCGGGGTTCATGTCGTTGCTCGACGTCAGCATCGTGAACGTCGCGTTGCCCTCCATCCAACGAGGACTCGGGGCCTCCACCGCGGGCGTGCAGTGGGTCGTGTCGGGTTACGCGTTGGCGTTCGGCCTCGTGCTGGTGTCGGGCGGTCGGCTCGGTGACGCGCTGGGCAGGCGGCGCATGTTCCTCATCGCGCTGTCGGCGTTCGTTCTGACGAGCGCGCTGGCGGGGGCCGCGGTCAACGAGTCGATGCTCGTGATCGCGCGGTTGTTGCAGGGCATGGCCGCCGGCATGCTCACCCCGCAGAACAGCGGGCTCATCCAGGAACTGTTCAGCGGCGCCGAGCGCGGGCGGGCGTTCGGCGCGTTCGGGACGACGGTCTCGTTGTCGACAGCGGTCGGGCCGGTGCTCGGTGGGGTGATCATCGCGCTGTTCGGCGCCGAGAGCGGGTGGCGCTGGGTGTTCTTCGTCAACGTCCCCATCGGGGTGCTGGCGTTCGTGCTGGCACTGCGGCTGCTGCCCAAGGCGCCGAAGCGGTCCGTCCCACTGAGGTCGCAGCTGGATTTCGTCGGCGTGGTCCTGCTGGGCGTCACCGTGCTCGGGGTGTTGTTCCCCCTCGTGCGGTCGGAGCAGGACGGCTGGGGAGTTCTGTGGTGGATGCCGCCGGTGGCCGTGGTGTTCGCCGTCGGGTTCGTGTGGTGGGAACGGCGGCTGGTGCGGCGTGGTGGTTCGCCGTTGCTGGACGTCCGGCTCTTCACCGCGACCCCCGGATACGCGACGGGGGCCACGATCGGCACGGTGTACTTCGCGGGCTTCGCCGGGATCTGGCTGGTCTTCGCGTTGTTCTTCCAACAGGGCCTCGGGTACACGCCGTTGGAATCGGGCCTGGTGGTGACTCCGTTCGCCCTCGGGGCGGCCGTGTCGGCGCTGCTGGCGGGCAGGCTGGTCGCGCGGCTGGGCAGGGTGTTGACGTTGACCGGGTTGTGTCTGGTGGCGGTGGGGCTCGGGGCCGTTGGGGTGATAGCCCCGCTGGTCAGCCCTCACGTGACCGGATTCGCGGTGGTGTTCCCGCTCCTGGTCGCCGGGTTCGGGGGTGGCATGGTGATCTCGCCGAACACCACGTTGACGTTGGAGCGTGTGCCCACGCGCATGGCCGGGGTCGCCGGGGGAGCGTTGCAGACCGGGCAACGCATCGGCAGCGCGATCGGCATCGCGCTGTTGGCTTCCGTGTTCCACGTCGGCATCGACTCGGCGGGCGGGTACCCCACGGGACTGCGGTGGGCGATGCTGAGCGCGGTGGCGATCGTCCTCGTCGCACTCGTGCTGGCGGTGCTCGACCTACGCAGGCGACCTCACCGGACTCCCCAGCCGAAAACGCGGACAGTACGGGTTTCTTAGCCCATTCGAGTGACTAGTGTGCTGCGCGAGGCAACTCAACTGGCGTTGAGTCATCGAATCGGTGATTCTTGTGCCTACCTTCGGCGAGACGTCTGCTCGCACGACCGGCTCGGCGACCGCGGGGGATCGATCGGGACGGCTTCGAAGGGCTCAGGTTCGGGCGGGTCCCGGGTGGAAGGGGACGGGGCCCGCCCGAACGCATGTCGAAGGACTTCCTAGTGCTGGTCGTCCGTGGACTGCTGGGACACGGAAGTGAGCGCCGCGGCGGCCTTCTTCTTCTTGTAACGGATGAGGAAGAACAGGCCGATCGCGGCGAGCACGCCCACCACGATCATGCCGCCGGTGCTGAGGAGGTCCTCGACGCGGCGGGCGGCCTCTCCCAGCGCCGCGCCCAGGCTGACGTGCAGCGTGGACCAGCAGAGGGCGCCGGAGACGACGGCGGGCAGGAACTTGCGATACGGCAGCCCCGAGGTTCCCGCGGCGGCGGGCGTGAGGGTGCGTACCACCGGCAGAAAGCGCGCGAAGAACACCGCCCACGCGCCCCGGCGCTGGAGGATGCCGGTGGCCTTGTCCCACGCGTCGGTGCCGTAGCGCTGGATCAGCTTGGTGTCCCTCAGCCGGGTCCCGTACCGGCGACCGATGGCATAACCGATCGAGTCGCCGATACCGGCGCAGACCGTGACCACCAGGACGAGCACGATGAACCGGGGTGCGGTGTTGGCCGTCGTGGCGGCGATGAGCAGACCGGATTCGCCCGGTGCGATGAAGCCCAGGCCGATGGTGCACTCAAGGAGGACCAGCAGTCCCGTCGCTCCGACGAGCGCCGGCTGCGGCAGGCTCTGCAGCCAGTTGAGTACATCGGTTACCACGAGTCATCCCCCTGAAGGTCGCTTTGTCGTCGGAGCTGGGTCGGACGAACGAGTGTCGTTGAGTACGACGACAGTAGCGACGTTCCGGTTCATCGGCTCCAGGGGATTTCCCTGATTTCCTTCTCGGTCCGCTCGTCGCCCCGCGTCAGCCCATGCGGGCGAGGACGCTGCTGGCCTCCTGCGCGGCGGGAGCCGCCTCGGCGAGGTGCTGGAGGTTCTCGGGCAGCGGCTCGCCCCGGTGTGCCTTCGTCTGGGCGAACAGCTTGCCCGCGCGGTACGACGACCGCACCAGCGGGCCCGCCATGACCCCGGCGAAGCCGAGGGCTTCCGCCGTCTTCGTGTGCTCCACGAACTCCTCGGGCTTCACCCAGCGATCCACGGGGTGGTGCCGCACCGAGGGGCGCAGGTACTGCGTGATGGTGAGGATCTCGCAGCCGGCCTCCAGCAGGTCGCGCATCGCGGGCTCGACCTCCTCCGGGGTCTCGCCCATGCCGAGGATCAGGTTCGACTTGGTGACCAGACCGGCCTCACGGGCGCGGCGGATCACCTCCAGGGACCGCTCGTAGCGGAAGCCGGGCCTGATGCGCCGGAAGATGCGCGGCACCGTCTCGATGTTGTGGGCCAGGACCTCGGGGGCCGAGGAGAACACCTCGGCGAGCTGGTCGTCGTCGGCGTTGAAGTCGGGAATGAGCAGTTCGACACCCGTTCCCGGGTTCAGCGCGTGGATCTGCCGGACCGTCTCGGCGTACAACCAGGCCCCGCCGTCGGGCAGGTCGTCACGGGCGACGCCGGTCACGGTGGAGTAGCGCAGGCCCATCGCCCTGACGCTCTCGGCGACCCGGCGCGGCTCGTCGCGGTCGAGCTCCGCGGGCTTTCCGGTGTCGATCTGACAGAAATCACACCGCCGCGTGCACTGGTCACCTCCGATGAGGAAGGTGGCCTCGCGGTCTTCCCAGCACTCGTAGATATTGGGACACCCGGCCTCCTCGCACACGGTGTGCAGGCCCTCGCGCCGGACCAGCCCCTTGAGATCGGTGTACTCGGGGCCCATGCGGGCGCGGGTCTTGATCCACGACGGCTTCTTCTCGATCGGCGTCTGGCTGTTGCGGACCTCAAGCCGCAGCAGCTTCCGACCCTCCGGCACCACAGTCACGGCCCCAGCCTACGCCCCGATCGGAAGGAAACTCGACCGTGCGGGACCGGGGTGATCCGGGTCAATCGAAGTGGCCCCACCGGGGCGGACGCGGCGCTCAGGCCGTGGGCGCGAGACGACGCAACCAGTGGCCGAGGAGGTTCACTCCGCGTGCCCGGACGGGGGTGTCCCGGTACCGCAGGAGCGCCACGAGTGTGGCGCCGACGTCGGTCACCTCGTCCTCCGGTTCGTGTGGTTCGGCCAGCCCCGAGGTCACCGCCAGGAGGCGCAGTTCCGCCTCGCGGGCTCGGCGCAGGGCGGGGAAGCGTTCGCTGTTCGCGCTCAGCACCGTGTCCAGCTCCGGGTGGTTCCTGACGGCCCTTCGCCACGCTCGCGACACGGCGTCGACGTGGTCGTGGTGCTCGTCGCTCTCGCCGCCGGGCACGGTGCTCGCGTCCTCGGGGCCCGCCACCTCGGCGCGTAGATGGCCGGTGAGGATCTGCTGCCAGCGATGCTGCAGGGCGAGCAGCAGGTCCTCCTCGGTGTCGAAGAACTCTCGGGCCCCCTCGATCCGGTCGAACGGTATCCGGGCCTCCTTGTCGCGCATGGCCGCGGCCAGTGCCTTGTCCATGATGTCGCGGCGGCGGTGGAAGTCGCTCCAGCCCATCGGCCTCGACACCCCCTTTCGGTCCGATCTCGCCTGCCGTCGTACCGTAGGTCTGCTTCATACCACCGGTATGTCCAATGATCACCATACCATCGGTATGTGATCGAACCGAGCGCGTAAGGTCGTGAGGGTGACGACAGTGAGGTCAAAAGAGCCGGTGACACCGGCCAGGTCACGAAGGGACGACTACGCGGAAGCCACGCGCAGCGCGCTGGTCGACAGCGCCGTCGCGCTGTTCACCGAGCGCGGCTACGCCGGGACGTCGCTCGACGAGATCGCCCGACGCGCCCGAGTGACGAAAGGCGCGCTCTACCACCACTTCAACGGCAAGCAAGCGATCTTCGAATCGACCTTCGACGCGGTGGAGACCGACGTCAAGGGAAGGCTGGAGAAGATCCTGAACTCGGACCGGCCGCCGTGGGAGCGTGCGCTCGCCGGACTTCGGGAGTTCATCTCCATCTGTCTCGACCCGGCCTACCAGCGGATCGCGTTGCACGAGGCCCCCGTGGTGATGGGCTGGAAGCGATGGCGCGCGGCCGAGGACCGCTACAGTCTCGGCCTGATCAAAGCCGCCTTGCAGGACCTCATCGACGCGGGCGACGTGGTGGACGTGCCCGTGGACATCACGTCCCGGCTGTTGTTCGGCGCGCTGTCCAGCGCCGCCACCGAGATCGCGAGCTCCACCGAACCCGAACGGGTGGGAGCCGAGGTGGAACAGGTCATCGTCGCGCTCCTCCAACAGGTGAGGGACGGCTCGCCCCGTTCCTGACCCCAGTTACGCTCGACCGCGTGGAACTCAGGATCTTCACGGAACCCCAGCAGGGCGCGTCGTACGACGACCTCCTCCGCGTGGCCAAGGCCAGCGAGGACGCCGGTTTCGGCGCGTTCTTCCGCTCGGACCACTACCTCAAGATGGGGTCGGTCAGCGGCCTTCCCGGCCCGACCGATGCCTGGATCACCCTTGCCGGGCTGGCGAGGGAGACCTCCCGCATCCGGCTGGGCACGCTGGTGACGGCGGCGACGTTCCGGCACCCGTCCGTGCTGGCCATCTCGGTCGCCCAGGTGGACCAGATGTCCGGCGGTCGTATCGAGTTCGGACTCGGTTCCGGGTGGTACGTCGACGAGCACACCGCGTACGGGATCGACCTGCCTCCGACGCGTGAGCTGTTCGACCGCTACAGCGAGCAGCTCGCGATCATCACCGGTCTGTGGGAGACGCCCGAAGGGCAGACGTTCTGCTTCGACGGCGAGCACTACACGCTCAAGAACGCACCCGGCCTGCCCAAGCCCGCGCAGCGTCCGCGTCCGCCGGTGATCCTCGGCGGCACGGGCAAGAAGCGGACCCCCGAACTCGCGGCGCGCTACGCCGACGAGTTCAACGTGCCATTCAACGACATCGAGACCGCCGCCGCCCAGTACGAGCGGGTGGACGCCGCCGCGGAGGCCATGGGCCGAAAGCGCGGCGACATCATCCGGTCGGCGGCGCTGGTGGTGGCCGTCGGCAAGAACGACGCCGAAGTGTCCCGCAGGGCCGACGCCATCGGCCGCGAGGTCGAGGAGCTCAAGACCAACGGCGTCGCGGGCAGCGTGTCGGAAGCCGTCGACAAGATCGGTCGGTGGCGCGAGCGCACGGGCATCACGCGCCTGTACCTGCAGGTGCTGGACCTGTCCGACCTCGACCACCTCGACCTGATCGCGTCGGAGATCATGCCGCAGGTGTCCTGAGCGGCGAGGTCAGGACTGCTGCAAGGCGAAGGTGACCCCGGCGGCCTCTGGTTGCTCCGGTCGGGGCAGCCAGCGGTCGTCGGTCACCGGCAGCTGCCCCTCCAGGGCGGCGAGCACGGCGTCGCGGACGATCGGCAGCGCTTCCTTCACGGTCACGTCGCGGCCCAGCTCCGCCGTCAGTGACGTGGTGCCCGCGTCCCGGATACCGCACGGCACGATGCGGTCGAACGCCGTGAGGTCCGGGTTGCAGTTGAGTTCGAAACCGTGCATGGTGACGCCCCGCTGCACGCGGATGCCGATGGCGGCGATCTTGCGTTCGGGGCGGGTGTCGTCGGCGGGCACCCACACACCGCTACGGCCGTCGACCCGGCCGGTGTACAGGCCGAACGCCTCGCACACGGAGATCAGCGCCTGTTCGATGCGTCGCACGTAGTGGACGACGTCGATGGGGTCGCAGAGCTTGACGATCGGATACCCGACGAGCTGACCCGGCCCGTGCCACGTGATGCGGCCACCGCGATCGACGTCGATCACGGGAGTACCGTCGGTGGGTCGGTCCTCGGGTTGGGTGCGCTTGCCCGCGGTGTAGACCGACGGGTGTTCGAGCAGCAGCATCGTGTCGGGGCCCTCGCCGTCGGCGCGGGCGGTGGCCAGCTCGCGTTGGAGGTCCCAGGCTTCGAGGTAGTCGATGGTGCCGATGTCGCGGACGTCGACGGGGTCGGTGGACGCGCGGCAGGAACGGGTCGCTTTCTGACTCACGGCGTCGAGGCTACCCCTACGGCCGCCCCGGCTCGTCCCTCGCCGTCCGCGTGCCGTGGCCGCACACGGGCGACAGGCGCAACGCCGGTGTGACGAGCAGCCCGACCCCCACGACGGCGAGGATCGCCCCGAGCGTGTCGGTGAGCCAGTGAACCCCCAGTGCCACCCGCGCCGCGCAGGTCAACAGCGTCGCCGCCACCGCGATCACGCGAACGGTCGAGACCGCCTTCGGCGCGAGCCACAGGCACAGCACCACCGCGGCGAAACCCGTGCTCGCCACCGAGGCCACGTGTCCGCTCGGGTAGCTGAAGTCGCCGTAGTCCCGAGGACGCTCGCGGTCGAAGACGGGCTTGGCCACGAGACTGGTGAGACGGCAGGCACCCAACAGCACCAGGACCCGAAAGCTCACCCCGGCCCGCCGGTCGTCGCGGCGCCACAGGAGGAACGTCGCCGCGATCAGCCCCACACCCAGCAGGATCGGCAGCGGCGGACCGAGAACGGCGCTGACCGCGTCGGCGACCGTGCCGAGAGCGCCCCGCCACCGGGTACCCACGGCGTCCCGCACCGCCGTGTCCGGGGCCACGGGGGTCTCACGGACCACGATCCCGAGGCCGACGAACGCCGTGAGAAGCAGCGTCCCGAGGAAGTACTGGATGCGCACGACACCGTGATTTCCGAGTCGGGCCGCCCGGACGCCGGGTGGCCGCACCGTCACGACGCGGACAGCGCCCGGTCGAGGTCGGTGAACACGTACGGGTAGCCGCATCGGGTGAGGACACCGGGCACCGCGCGCGGACCCGCCAGCAGCATCTCGTCGGCGGCCTCGCCGAACAGCACCCGCAACGGCGGGGCGGGTATCCGCCACGGTGTCGGACGGCGTACGGCTCGGCCCACGACCTTCGTGAACTCGGCGTTGGTCAGCGGACGGGGGACGGTGACGTTCACGGGACCGCTCACCTCGGGGTTGTCGAGGCAGAACACGATCGCCCCGACGACGTCGGGCAGGCTGATCCACGGCAGGTACTGGTCCCCGTCACCGAGCACCGCTCCCAGACCGAGGCGGAACACCGGACGAGCCAGCCGCAACAGGCCGCCCCGCCACGTGAGCACCGGAGCGATGCGCGGCAGCACGACCCGGCTACCCGAGTTCACCGCCGGCGCGCAGGCCGCCTCCCACTCGGTGCACAGTCGCGCCAGGAACCCCTCACCGGCGGGGGCCGACTCGTCCACCTCGCGGGCGCCCGTGTCGCCGTAGAAGCTGATGCCCGAGGCGTTGATCAACACCGGGACCCGGTGTTCGGCGACGGCCTCCGCCAGCACCTCGGTGGGTTCGAGCCGCGAATCGCGCAACACCTGCTTGCGTGCCGCGCTCCACCGCCCCGACGCCAGCGGGGCGCCGCACAGGTTCACGACGGCGTCGACACCGTCGAACGCGCCCTCGTCGATCAAGCCGGACGGTGGGTCCCACCGGCGCTCGTCCTCGGCCGACGGGGCACGCCGGACCAACCGCACGACGTCGTGCCCCCGTTCCCGCAACCGGGAACAAAGGGCGGAACCGATCAGCCCGCTGGAGCCGGCCACGAGAACCCGCATGAACACACCTTATGTCGCAAACGTCACGGGGGCGTCCACCGAGTCGGCGGACGCCCCCGTGTACGTGAACCCGAGGATCAGAGCCCCAGCTCGTCCTCGAAGTTGCCCTCCTCAAGACGCTGCTTGATCGTCGTGAGGAAACGTCCCGCGTCGGCACCGTCGACGAGACGGTGGTCGTAGGTCAGCGGGAGGTAGGCCATCGAGCGAATCGCGATGGTGTCGTTGCCGTCGGAGTCGGTGACCACGACCGGCCGCCGCACGACCGCGCCCGTACCGAGGATGCCCGCCTGCGGCTGCACGATGATCGGCGTGTCGAACAGCGCACCGTTGCTGCCGATGTTGGTGATCGTGAACGTGCCGCCGGTGAGCTCGTCCGGAGTCACCTTGTTGCTGCGGGCCCGCGCGGCCAGGTCCGCGATCCGGTGCGCCAGGCCCGCCAGGCTCAGCTCACCCGCGTCGTGGATAACCACCGACAGCAGACCGCGCTCGGTGTCGACGGCGACGCCGAGGTTGATCGAGCCGTGGTAGGTGATCTCCTTCGTCTCCTCGTTGTAGGAGGCGTTGATGTTCGGGTGCTGCTTCAGGGCCTCGACCGTGGCCTTGGCGAAGAACGGCAGGAACGTCAGGTTGACGCCCTCGCGCTCGCGGAACGCCGCCTTGGCGCGCTGCCGCAGCTGCGCGACCTTGGTGACGTCCACCTCGTGCACCTGCGTGAGCTGGGCCGAGACCTGCAGCGACTCCTTGGTCTTGATCGCGGTGATCTGGCGGATGCGGTTGGCCTTCTGCACCGTGCCGCGCAGCGCGGCCTTCTCCGCGTCCGACACCGGGGCCGGGGCGCTGGGACGGGCCGGCTGAGCCGCCGGAGCGGGCTGCTGCGGGGCGGGGGCCGCCGCCTGCTTCTGCTTGGCCTCGGCCGCGGCCAGCACGTCCTGCTTGCGGATCCGGCCGCCGACCCCGCTGCCCTTGATCGTGCTCAGGTCGATGCCGTGCTCGGCGGCGAGCTTGCGCACCAACGGCGTGACGTACGGGGTGCTCGCACCGTCGCGCTTGGGCTCCGCGGCGGGCTCGGCCGCCTGCGGAGCCGGAGCGGGGGCCTGCGGCGCGGGCGCGGGAGCCTGCGGAGCCGGGGCACTCGACTGCTGCGGCGCGGGCGCGGGCTCCGGTTCCGGCGCGGGCGCCGGGGCGGCCTGCGGTTCCGGCTGCGGGGCGGGAGCCTGCGGAGCCGGAGCGGCGTCGGCGGACCCGATGACGGCCAACTGCCCGCCGACCTCCACGGTCTCGTCCTCGGCGACGTTGATCTCCAGGACGGTGCCCGCGACGGGCGAGGGCACCTCGGTGTCGACCTTGTCGGTGGAGATCTCAAGCAGTGGCTCGTCGACCTCGACCCTGTCACCCTCCTGCTTCAGCCACCGGGTGACGGTGCCCTCAGTGACGCTCTCACCGAGCTCCGGCAGTGTGACGGAGTACGCCATCGTTTGCTGACTCCCTTGTGTGTGCTGGGTGTGGTCCGAGTTGCTGCGTCGGCTGTGCCGACTGCTGCTGCCGGTCGGGCAGCAGATGTCAGCCGTGCACGTGCAGCGGCTTGCCCGCCAGGGCGAGGTGCGCTTCGCCGAGAGCTTCGGTCTGGGTGGGGTGGGCGTGGATCAGCGGCGCCACGTCCTCCGGGAAGGCCTCCCAGTTGTAGATGAGCTGAGCCTCGCCGATCAGCTCGCCGACGCGGTCCCCGACCAAGTGCAGACCGACGACGGGGCCGTCGGGGGCCTTGATGAGCTTCACCGCACCGGACGTCTTGAGGATCTGGCTCTTCCCGTTGCCCGCCAGATCATAGGTGAACGTGGTGATGTCCGGACCGTACTTCTCCCTGGCCTGGGCCTCGGTGAGGCCCACCGAGGCGACCTCGGGGTGCGAGTACGTGACTCGGGGGATGCCGGACTCGTCGATCGGCTTCGGGGCAAGGCCCGCGATCTCCTCCGCGACGAAGATGCCCTGCTGGAAACCGCGGTGGGCCAGCTGGAGGCCCGGCACGATGTCACCGACGGCGTAGACGTTGGGCAGGTTGGTGCGCAACCGCTCGTCGGTGACCACGAAGCCGCGCTCCATCCGAAGGCCCGCCTCGTCGTAGCCGTGGCCCGCGGTGTTCGGGCCCCGGCCCACGGCGACCAGCAGCACGTCGGCCTCGAGGGTCTCGCCGGATTCCAGGGACACGGTGACGCCGTTTTCGTCCTGCTTCGCGCCCGTGAACTTCACGCCGGTCTTGAAGGCGATCTTGCGGCGGCGGAAGGCCCGTTCGAGCTGCTTGGAGGAGAACTCGTCCTCGGCGGGCACCAGCCGGGGCAGCGCCTCGACGATGGTGACCTCGGTGCCGAAGGAGGCCCACACGCTGGCGAACTCGACACCGATCACGCCACCGCCGAGCACGACGGCCTTCTTCGGTACGAAATCGAGCTTCAGCGCGTCGTCGCTGGTGATGATGCGCCCACCGAGTTCGAGACCGGGCAGCGTCTTGGAGTACGAGCCCGTGGCCAGCACCAGGTTCTTGCCGGTGTAGCGCGTGCCCTCGACGTCGACGGTGGTGCCGCCGACGAACGTGCCCGTGCCCTCCACGTAGTTGACCTTGTTGGCCTTCGCCAGGCCCTGCAGCCCCTTGTACAGCCGCGTGATCACCGAGTCCTTGTACTTGTGGACAGCGGCGATGTCGACGCCCTCGAACGTGGTCTTCACACCGAACTGCTCGCCGTCCCGCGCCGAGTCGGCGACCTCTGCCGCGTGGAGCAGGGCCTTGGTCGGGATGCAGCCTCGATGCAGACAGGTGCCGCCCAGCTTGTCCTTCTCGATGAGCGTGACGGAAAGACCCAGTTCGGCCGCGCGGAACGCCGCGGCGTAACCACCGGATCCGCCACCAAGGATCACCAGGTCGGCTTCAACGTCGGTCACTTCTCACTCCTCGGCAGGCAGTGTCGTACGTCGTCGTAGAGGTCGCTACGGCAGTCGGGTAGGCCGTGCGCACGGGCGCTGGCGGCGCTCATGACACCTCATCTTGTCACTTCGCTCGAACGGCGTGCGACCTAGTGCGGTTGTGATCCCATTGGCAGCGTTGCGTGATCGGGATAATGCAGGGTGCGAGGTGGAAGGAGTGTGGTCTCCGTGGGCCTGTTCGACGCTTTACGTCGTCGTAAGGGAAAAGGCGCGCCGAAGCGAGGGAAACCCGGCACCCTGCGCGGTGTGAGCCCCGCGGACCTCGACCACCTCGATCGATGGGCGGCCACCCATCGCGGAGTGGAGGCCTACGTCGAGCCGCGCACCACGGTGACCGATACCACCGTGGTGTTGGTCGCGCACGACGGTGAGTGGACGCGGCGGCGGATCGGCAGCCTGGAAACCGCTCAGAAATTCGGCCGGAAGCGCTCGATCCCGGTCTACGAGGTCGCCAAGACGGGTTATCCCAAACGGATGCGGCAGTACACGGAGCGTCAGCGGTTGCTGAGGAAGAAGGCTCAGCGGGAACGCGACACCAAGCCCGATTAGGTCCGGTTCGGGAAATCTCGGGAAGCTACAGCGACGCCTCCAGCAACCGGCGGTGCTGTTCGAGCACGGCCCGGATGTCACGGTGGACGCTGAGCCCGAACACGGGATCCTCCTCCAGCACCTCGGCTGTCGCGGGTCGCAGCCGCAGGACGGGAGGATCGGAGATCACCACGGTGCCGTCGGGCCCGGCGGGCGGGGAGAGCTCGGCGACGTGGAGCAGTCGTGGGAAGACCACGTCGGCGGGCAGCCCGTCGCACGTGGCCAAAAACGTCCGGTAGCTCTCCGGCAGGGCGATGCCGAGCCTGTGTTCCGCCTCGGCCACCTCGTCGGCGGACGCGGGCGGTGGCGCGGTGTCCGACCCGCCGCGCAGCAGCAGGATCTCGTCGATCAGCTCGGCCCACGACGATTCCGCCGCGTCCCTCGGGTACCGGGTGTGCAGGGCCGCGATCAGCGCGTCGGCGTACTCCTCGGCCCATCCGGCCGGAACGGTGAGCGCACCTCCGACCAGCAACCGGGCGAGCGGGCGGCAGCCGGCGAGCGTGGCCACGTCGGGGTCGGGGACGTCGCGGGCGAGGTGTCCCCACTCATCGATGGCGGCACGCGCCTCGGTGAGGTTTCCGGCTTCGGCATGGGCCCAGGCTCGTTCGGCCAGCCCGGCGAGAGCCGACTCGACTCCCGCGCGGCCGCGCGACCGCGCCAGGTGAGCGCGGTGGGCGTTCTCCTCGGCGTCGAGGTCGAGAGGGGAGAACTCGCCGGCCCACTCCGGAAGCTCCGCGCGCACCGACAGTGTCATCGCCCAGGCCCGCGCCGTCACCGGGTCGGGAGCCAACCGGGTGACCGGCCTGCCCGTGACACGGCGCCACTGCCGGACCAGCCGGTCGCCCGAGGCCACGGCACCCACACACGCCGACAGCAGCGCCGCGCGACCGACCTCGGCGTCCACCGCGTCGTCGGCCGCCGTGAGCACGACGCGCACGGCGGCCTCGACGAAGTCCCCGGACGGGGTGGACAGCGGTTCCACTCGGGCCGGTCGACTCGCTCGGTCAGCCGTTGGCGGCGATGTCGGCCAGCACCGCGGCGATGGTGCGAACCGGCACGCCCGTACCGCCCTTGGGGGTGTAGCCCCACGGGGAACCGTCCAGGTAGGCCGGGCCCGCGATGTCGATGTGCGCCCACGGCACGTCGTCCGCGACGAACTCCCGCAGGAAGACACCCGCGGCGAGCATGCCGCCCCACCGCTGGCCGGTGACGTTCGCGATGTCCGCGATCTTGGAGTCGAGCCCGGAGCGCAGCTCCTCCGGCAGCGGCATCGGCCAGCCGTTCTCGCCCGTGGCCTGCGAGATCTCCGCGACGCGGTCGCGGAACTCGTCCGAGCCCATGACCCCGGCCGTACGCTCGCCGAGTGCCACGACCTGCGCACCGGTCAACGTGGACGTCTCGATGAGATAGTCGGGCCCTTCCTCGCACGCCCGCGTGATGGCGTCGGCCAGGATCAGGCGACCCTCGGCGTCGGTGTTGAGCACCTCCACCGTCTTGCCGCCGTACATGGTGAGCACGTCACCGGGGCGGTACGCGGTGCCCGAGGGCATGTTCTCCGCCAGCGGGATGTGGGCCACGACCTCCAGCGGGTACTTGAGCTTCGCCGCCAGCACCACCGACGCGAGCACGGCGGCGGCGCCCGCCATGTCCGAGGTCATCTTGTCCATGCCCGCCGGGGGCTTCAGCGAGATACCGCCGGTGTCGAATGTGATGCCCTTGCCCACGAGCGCCACCTTCTTCTTCGCCTTCGCACCGCGATAGGCGACGCGCAGCAGCCGCGGCGGACGCGACGAGCCGCCCCCGACCCCGAGGATGCCGCCGAAGCCCTTGCGCTTCAGGGCCTTCTCGTCGAGGACCTCGAACTCCAGTCCGCCCTCGTTCGCCAGTTCCTTGGCGCGTTCGGCGAAGGACGCGGGGAACAGGTCGTTCGGCGGCGTGTTGACCAGGTCGCGGGCGATGGTGACCGCCTCGGCGATGGCCGTGGCCGCCTTCAACGTCGCCCGGTGCGCGCGCGTGGTGCCCTCGGACGGCGCGGCGACCTCGACGTGGGCGGGCGGGGTGTCGCCGGGCTCCGACTTGTACGCCGTGAACGTGTAGGCCCCGAGCACGGTGCCCTCGACAGCGGCCTGCAGGTCCAGCTCGGAGAGGGTGGTCAACACCCGCTTACGACCGGTCAGGGCGCGACCCGAGGCGCCGGCGGCCCGCCGGACCCGCTCCGGGGTCACGTCCTCGGCCTTGCCGAGCCCCACCGCCAGCACGAGCCCGGCGGCCACCCGGCCCAGCGTCGGGACCTTCACGATCTCCTCGCTCTTGCCCGTGGCGCCCAGCGTGGCGAGGACCTCGGTCAGCGTGCCGTCGAATGCGGAGTCCACGGCCTCGGCACCGGCTGCCAACTCCACCCCGTCGGCCCCCTGCACCGTGCCCACCACGACGACCTCGGCGCGGGTCTTGGCCAACGCTTCCTCGGAGTTCTCGGACAGGGACAGCTTCGGCACGCTCACGTCAGGCTCCTTCAGCGTCAGAACATGCGGGCGGCGCCTCCCGGTCGGGGCGACGCGCCCACCCGTCGATCTCACCCGCCATGCTATTGGCGACACCGGTACTCACGTGGAGGTAGGTCGCACGATGGCACTCGCCGCGGGACTGTTCACCGTCCTCGCCGTGGCCGCCTCGTCGGCCGGTTGGTGGGTTCTCGCCGCGTTGCCGCTGGCCGGTGTCCTCGCGTGGGCCGCGGGAGCGCCGAGCGTGCCTCGGGGCCGGGCCGGGGCCGTGTTGACCACGGCCCGGCAGTGGTGTCTGCTCGTGTTGTGCGCCACCGTCCCCGCGGCGTATCTCGTGCCGGGCGCGACCTCGGTGAGTGCGGTGAACGTCGGTTACGCGGTCGTGGCGCTCGCCGTGCCCCTCGTCGCCTCCGTTGCCGACGCGCTCGGGGCGAGCCTGCCCGAGCGCATGCCCCGCTGGGCCGTGGCGGTGGGACTCGGGCTCGCCGCCGCGTTCGCGGCCGTGTGCGTGGCGATCGCGCCCGCGACCCCGACGTGGACGTCGGCCGAGCCGCCGAGTGCGTTCGGCCCGCTCGTGGCCGTCGTGCTGGTGCTGCCCCTGTTCTCCGACCTCCGCGCGGCGCGCCTCGTGGCCGGGGTGATGACCTCGTCGGTGGTGCTGGCCGCGGCCCTCCACCAGGTCGGGCCGATCCGGTTCGGGCTGTCCCCGACGTCTCTGCGGGACGTGCTCGTCGCCGCCGACGCCTCGGCGCTCGTCACGATGCTCGTCGTGATCGCCGTGGTCGTCGGAGGTCTCGGTGCGTTGCGGTACGTGGGCCGTCTCAGGAAGACGGGGGAGCGGATCACCGGACGGACGGGCTGGAGCGGGCTCGCCGTGGGCGCCGTCGCGGCGGCCTGTGTCGCGGCGGCCGTGCTCGGCCCGGTGCTCGCCGCCCAGCTGGCCGGGGTGGTGACACTGGCCGACGTGGCACACCGGCTCGTCCGGCGGGACCGGGGGGAACGGACCTCAGGCCGCCATCCCGGCGGCGAGGAAGAACATCAGGAATGAGCCGACGGTGAGGGCTATCAGCGCCCCGGCCGACAGGTCGCGGGGCAGCATCCTGCCGTAGCGCTCCTTCCACCACACGAGCCCGAAGATCACCCCCACGATGCCGAGGAGGACGCCGAATCCCCCGGCCATGATGAAGCCGATCAGGACGACCATGCCGCTCGCGAAGGTGAGCAGCGCGGCGGCGAAGAACGCCTTCGCGTCCGAGGCGGCGCCTGCGGAGACGCTGTTGTAGTCGGGGCTGTGCTCGGGCGAGGGCTGCGGCTGTGAGGTCACGCGAACATCGTAGAGCCGCGCGGGCACTGGTGTTGTGGCCGACGGAAGATATGCTGGCGGCCATGACGACCACGATCCCTTTCCGCCACAGTCCCAGTACCCGTCCGGCCTCGGCGGAGCGGGTAGCTGAGGTACTGGCGAAGCCGGGATTCGGGGTGCACTTCACCGACCACATGGTCACGGTGAAGTGGACGAAGGGCACGGGTTGGCACGACGCCGAGCTGCGGGCGTACGAGCCGGTGTCGCTCGACCCCGCTACCGCGGTGCTGCACTACGGCCAGGCGATCTTCGAGGGGCTCAAGGCCTACCGGCAGCCCGACGGCACGGTGAAGGCGTTCCGCCCCGACGTCAACGCCGCCCGGTTCCGCCGCTCGGCGCGCAGGCTGGCGATGCCGGAGCTGCCCGACGAGCTGTTCCTCGGCTCGATCCGGGAGCTGATCGCTGCGGACGAGCGGTGGGTGCCGACGCGCCGGGGCGACTCGCTCTACCTGCGGCCCTTCCTCATTGCGACGGAGGCCGGGCTCGGTGTCAACAGCCCGTCGTCCAGCTACCTGTACCTGCTCATCGCCTCTCCCGCGGGGTCGTACTTCGCGGGTGGCGTGAAGCCGGTGAGCGTCTGGCTGTCCACCGAGTACGTGCGGGCCGCTCCCGGCGGCACGGGCGAGGCCAAGTGCGCCGGTAACTACGCGGCGTCCTTCGTGGCGCAGGCGCAGGCGGTGGAGCAGGGTTGCGACCAGGTGGTGTGGCTCGACGCGAACGAACGCCGCTACGTCGAGGAGATGGGCGGCATGAACCTGTTCTTCGTGTTCGGCTCGGGTTCGGACGCCCGCGTGGTGACGCCCGAACTGAGCGGGTCGCTGCTGCCCGGCGTCACGCGCGACTCGCTGCTACGGCTCGCCTCGGACTTCGGCTACCGGGTGGAGGAGCGCCGGATCACCACCGACGAGTGGGAGAAGGCCGCGGGCTCCGGGGAACTCACCGAGGTGTTCGCGTGCGGTACGGCCGCCGTGATCACGCCGGTCGGCCGCGTCAAGCACGCCGGTGGAGAGTTCACGATCGGTGACGGCTCACCCGGCGAGATCACCATGAAGCTGCGCGAGGAACTCACCGGTATCCAGGAGGGCACCCGTCCCGACCCCCACGGGTGGATGGTCCCGCTGAACTGACGTTTCGAATCGAGGTCCGCCGTGCCGTGACGATCGCGGCGCGGCGGACCTCGACCCTATGAATTCTGGGTCTTCTGAATTCCGGCGCTCGGCGTTTCAGCGGCGTTCGCTCGACTCCTCGCCGGACGCCGAGCGCAGCCGGGCGGCCATCGAGAGCAACGGCAGCAGGGCGGCGGTTCCCGTGCCCGCTCCCTCCGCGATACCGAAATCCACCAGCGGCGTGAGCCCGAGGTGCTCCAGTGCCAGGGCGTGGGCCTGTTCGGTCGTCCGGTGCGTCGCCAGCCACCACGAGCACGCTCCGGGGGCGAGTTCCTCGGCGAGCATGGCCGCTGCGCACACGGTGAGCCCGTCGAGCAGCACCGGGGTGCGGCGCACGGCGGCCTGCGCGAGGAATCCGGTGAGGGCGGCGAGGTCGGCGCCGCCCACCGTGCGCAGCAGTTCCAACGGCTCGGTGACCACCGGCCGCGCCCTGCGCAGGGCGTCGCGGATGGCGGCGGCCTTGCGCATCCAGGCGTTGTCGTCGATGCCCGAACCGCGACCGACGACGGCGACGGGTTCGGTACCGGTGAGTGCCGCCACCACCGTCGCCGCCGGGGTGGTGGTCCCCACACCGAGTTCGGCCGGGACGAGCAGGTCGGCTCCCTCGTCCACCTCGGCGTCGGCGATGCGCATACCCACCCGAACGGCCCGCTCGGTCTCGTCGCTCGTCAGCGCGTCCTCGGAGTCGATGGACCCCGACCCACGGCGGATCTTGAACTCCCCGGTGTCGTCGTTGTCGACGGCGACGTCGACGACCCGCACTCCGCTACCGGTCTCGCCCGCGAGAATCCCGAGCGGAGTGCCTCCGTCGCGAAGTTCCGCGACGAGTTTCCGCGTGGCTTCGGGGGAGCGGGCGGACACGCCCTTGGCGGCGATGCCGTGATCCGCGGCGAACACCACGATCCGCGTGCGACGCGGAGGAGTCGGGGAGGTACGTCCCTGGCACGCGGCGAGCCAGTCGCCGAGCGTGTCGAGCGTGCCGAAGGGGCGACGGCTCCTCGTGCGCGGCAGGTCGTCGGGACGGGAAACCTCGGCGAACTCGATGGGCACGGTGCCTACCGTACCGGGGTGTGACGCACCGGACGACGGATGTCCGGCGCGGCACGGCCGTGTGGCCGGTGTGGAAGGTCGCTCTAGGATCGGGCGGGTGGGTGAGCGCGGAGCATCGGGTGCGGCCGGTGTCGTTCTGGCCAGTGGCGCGGGGACGCGTGTGGGAGCCGCGACCAACAAGGTCTATCTGCCCGTGGCGGGCCGCAGTGTCGTGTCGTGGTCGCTGAACGCCTTCGCACGGACTCCCGGCATCGCCACCCTGGTCCTGGTGACCAGGCCGGTGGACGCGGAATTCGTTGAGGACGTGCTGCGCCACGAGGTCGACGCCGAGGTCGAGGTCGTCCACGGTGGGCGGACGCGGCAGGAGTCCGAACTCGCCGCGTTGCGTCACCTCCGCGAGCGCATCGAGACGGGCGCGATCGACACGGTGCTGCTGCACGACGGGGCGCGCCCGCTGGTGAGCACCACCCTGATCGCCGAGGTGCTGCGGGTGGCACGGGAACACGGTGGTGCGCTACCGGGACTGCGCGCCGACGACATCGTGGCGCTCGCCGACGGTACGGGCGACGCGGTGACCACGCCGGGAACGGACACGTTGGTGCGGGCCCAGACCCCACAGGGTTTCCGCGCGGCTCCGCTGCTGGCCGCCTACGAGCGGGCCGAGGCCGAGGGGTTCGTCGGAACCGACACGGCTTCGTGCATGGAGCGGTTCTCCGAGCTTCCGGTGCGCTGGGTACCGGGGGAGGAACGCAACATCAAGGTCACCTATCCGCACGACCTGGTGATCGCCGGACGGGTGCTCGCCGAGGGGGCGTGAGCCGCCGGCGGGCGTCCACTCACGACCCCTCGGACGGATCCGGTCCTCAGAGGACCGGGCTCTTGGTCAGGCCGGGATCCCGCTCCACGACGTCGCCGAGCACCTCGTCGATGGCCCGCATGAGGTCGTCGTCGAGCTTGACCCCCGAGGCCTTCACGTTCTCCTGCACCTGCTCGGGACGCGAGGCGCCGATGATGGCCGAGGCGACGTTGTCGTTCTGGAGCACCCACGCCACCGCGAGCTGCGCCATGGTGAGTCCGGCCTGCTCCGCCAGCGGCTGCAGCTTCTGCACGCGCGTGAGCACCTCGTCGCGCAGGTAGCGCTGCACCATCTGCGCGCCGCCCTTCTCGTCGGTGGCGCGGGAACCGGCGGGCAGCGGCTGGCCCGGCTTGTACTTGCCCGTGAGCACGCCCTGCGCGATGGGCGACCACACGATCTGGCTCAGACCCTCACGTTCGCAGGTCGGGACGACCTGTTCCTCGATGACCCGCCACAGCATGTTGTACTGCGGCTGGTTGGAGATGAACGGGATCTTCAGCTCCCGCGCCAGCGCGGCACCCCGTGCGATCTGCTCGGCACTCCATTCCGAGACTCCGATGTAGAGCACCTTGCCCTGCCGCACCAGGTCGGCGAACGCCGTCATGGTCTCCTCGAGCGGCACCGTGTGGTCGAAGCGGTGGGCCTGGTACAGGTCGATGTAGTCGGTGCCGAGGCGCTTCAGCGAAGCGTGGGCCGACTCCATGATGTGCTTGCGGCCGAGGCCCTTGTCGTTCGGGCCCTTGGGGCCGGTGGGCCAGAAGACCTTGGTGAAGATCTCCAGGCTTTCCCTGCGCTGACCCGCCAGACCGCGTCCGAGCACGGACTCGGCCACGGTGTTCGCGTAGACGTCGGCGGTATCCGGGTTCTACTAGTGATGTCAGCGGGATGCGCCCGCTAGAGACAGCCAAGGAGGAGACGAACATGCAGGAACACAACCTCACGGCAGCGCAGGAACACGAGTTGTCGATCCGCAAGCAGGCAGCAGCGGTTAGCCGGATCGCATCGCTTTCCTACGGGCTGGCGGAGAACCAGCCTGATGAGTGGACCCGGGGACAGCTATTCACGTGGATCGGTGAACTGGCGAAGACCGTGGATCAACACGCGTCCACGCTTCACCAGCTCGCAGACACGTACGAACTGGCGTACACCGCCAAGGAGCAGGCCCGGTGGTTTAGCAAAATGCTCGATATCACTAACCAGCTCTCCGTAACGCTCCTCACCGGAGACGGGGAAGGCCACGTCCCGGCTCTGGAAGCCGAGTACGTGGCCCTTAACGCACCGGAAGTTCTCCGCACCGTTGGTTTCAAGGAGGACCGTCGATGACCACCACAGAACGCAGAACACTCCCCGGATATCCCGCAGTGGAGATTCACTGGGATGACGAGAACATCACCGTAGCCGGTTACCCGGAAGGCCCTGATTACGTTCTTGTTATCACCGGTGACCTGCATGTGCCCTTCCCGATCGAGATTAAACGGTGGTTGGCCGATGGCTGCCGAGGAAGCGGGAAGATGACTTATGACGACTGCATCGTATACCGCATCTACGACAACTGCCCGGGGTCGACGAAGGCTCACCTGTGTCGGGCGGAGGCTGGCTAATGGATCGCTGCGTTAACGGACACCCGACAGAGGAAATTAATGGACGGGTGATCTGCCCGACGTGTAAATCCTTGTACCAGAACCGCGCAAGCCGTAATCGTCGATTGAATCAGTCCAAGCGTGCTTCCAGGCGCGCCCTCCAGATGGAGAACACTACCGGTGCCCAGAACACTCCATGAGCTATACGCAGTCCTTCCCGATGAAGCCCTAGACCTCCTAGAAAAACCCGCATCGCGGGGTACGCGGGAAATCCTTCGTAAAACCTTCATCCGCTTCGCGATTGATGCAGGGCTGACAGAGGACGAAATCCTCCTAGTTGACAAAGAGGCCGCCTGGTCACATTCTGGAAGGCTCACAGTTCGGGATCAGCTAGAAGCCCTCCGTGAACGGGTTATCAACCGCAAGTGGACCGGGCGTACGGGCGGTACGGATCGAGCCGTAGCACTCGCCCTGATTTCGTGGGCTTACGAAGTTGGCGTATGGCACCTAGACGCCAACGAGAGAGATCTAGCTATCCGGGCAGGCGTCGGTAAGACCACGGCTCATAAAGCCCTGGGACGGCTTCGGGAAGCTGGTCTGTGCTCCCCCGTGGCGGGTAGTGGAGGACCGATGAATGCCCGGACGTGGGAACTGAACCTCCAGTGGGGATCGATAGGGAACAAAGAGGACCACATTAAACCCGTAGAGGGGTCCTCCCCAGTTAATGTGGTCCCGTTTGTCCCTACGCCTGGTCACTGGCACCCTGCGTTCCTTCCGAATGCTCTCGGGCGTACCGCTGGGTTGATCTACGAGAGCATGCCCGATGACCTGACGGTGACTGTCACAGCAGACGAGGTAGCCGACAACCTAGGTTGTCACGTGAAGACCGCCCGGAGGAACCTTTCCCGCCTGGTCGATCACGGCCTATTGGTCAGCCACCCCGGTAAGCCGATCACGTACGGACACTCTGATGCAGGCACTGAACGCCTAGATGAGATTGCTGAGGAATACGGGGTAACCGACTGGGCGTCTCGGGCAGCGGATCGGGTGGTCCGGGAACGTAGAGCACACGATATCGGACTCCAGCAGTGGGCCAAGAAGAACGCTGGGCCTAGTGAAGGCAAATGGGAATGTGTCGTCAGCCCTATTCGACCTGTTCAACGGAGGTAATCACAGTTGACCTTGAAAACCTGTAGTAGATGCGGGACTGAGAAAACTAGGCGTGGTTGGCGTGGTCCTCGCAAGTGTTGGACATGTCATCTACGTCGACTTGAGAAGTGGAAGACGAATCGTATTAAGGAGGCTGTAGCCGCATGACCTGGCAGACGGACGCAGAGCTTGCCGGGACGCTCTACAAGAAGGCTAAGCCGTATACGGCGATGTTGATCGCTAGATGTGTGGAGCCGGGCACTGGGGGTCCGAGACTGGCTCAAAATGAGCCAGTTAAGACCAGTGAGCGCGAGTTCTCCGAGTTGTCAGGCGTATCCCGGAATACGGTTCAAAAGTACCTCCGTACCTGGGACGCCATGGCTACGGCTGGCCTTGTGCCTGCTCGTGACGAGTTGGAGCCCGGAGAAGACGTAGAGCTTCCCGACCAGAAGGCGTGGACGTACTACTACCGGGAGGCCAACCCCCCGAAGCCTAAGAAGGCCAAAGAGGGGAGCACGGAATCAGCCCTTGATGTCAAAGGCAGGGTCGACCTCCGTAACCGTCGAGTGCAAACGGCTCTTCAGTTGGCCAACGGCGCGAAGTCCAAGGACTACCCCGGAAACGTCGGGGCAGCCATTACCCGTCTGGCCGAGGCTCTTCAAGATATCGGGTTCGGAAGTAATCCTAATCGCGCCTTTGTGGCGGCCTGTGCTGCACTGGCTGACCTTGAATCGGAGTTTTGATGAACGAGACCAAGTACCACGTGTGGGCGCTGCTTCCCGACAAGGGGCCTAAGGCTCCGGCTGGTCTTGTGCCTTCTCGGGACGAGATGGCGCCCGTCGAGCACGCCGGAGGGAAGCCCGTTCGACAGCATCCGGCAGGTGGACGACCAGGGAGAGTTCTGGTCGGCAAGAGACCTTATGCCGCTGCTGGGCTATGAGCAGTGGCGACGGTTCGATGACGCCCTGACCCGCGCGGGGTCGGCGGCATACAACGCGGGACACCACCCTGACCAGCATTTTTGCCAGCTCCGGCAAAAAGGTATCGGGCGGCCCCAGACGGACTGCCGGCTCACCCGGTACGCCTGCTACCTGGTTGCCATGAACGGCGACCCGCGTAAGCCGGAGATCGCAGCGGCTCAGACGTACTTTCAAGGAGGGAAACTCATGACATTCACACCACGGGCACGCAAGGCAGACCGTGAAGCCATATTGGTCCACGAGGAGACTAAGAACCACAAACCAGAAACCCCACAAGAAGCCTGGTGGAGGAAGAACCCGAACCACTTCCGAACGTGGACGACTAGGACGGGATGTGTCATCGCTTTCGGCGGGATGAAGGTCTTCTACGGTCGGTGCCCCGGCACTGAGGGAGACACCTGTAATGCTCTGGTGACGACAAGGCGACGTATGAAGCCCAGCGGTATCCGTGAAGGTCGCTGGCCTGTCTACTGCGGCCCCTGCGGCCGACTACGGCGAGAGTTGGACCGGGCATCCCGCGAGCGGGATAAGAAGCGTAGTCAGCGGGAGAGGCAACGGGAGTGGTTGGAGAAGACTGTCAACGCTGGGCGACGGTCTCGGGGAGAGGAACCGTTGACGTGGGCACAGTGGCAACGAATAGTGAACGATGACAGCTAGTAATTCGTTGATTACAGTGTCCCCCCGCTACTCTCTATACGAGTGAGAGCGGGTTCAAGAGTGGCGCCACCAGAACCACCATCTACAGGCTGAGCCCGCTTGCGCTTCCGCTGCTCCCGTTGATGAGCGCTTCCCGTCAACCGGTTGTAGCGCGGGTATGGACCCCAGTCGGTTTCCTCCTCCTTGGCCGACTGGGGTTCTTCTTATGCTTCCACCGGAACGCCACCGGTGGTTGAAAAGATGATCGATCATTAACTAACACGGGTCACAGGCGGCCGTGATGGTTAGCTAAGCCGATCTTCTTAGTGGATGTCGATGGTTGGATACCCCTGCTGGTTCTCGTGAACCAGCAGGGACCACCACAGACGTATCAAGGGGGACCATAGTTCCGCTAGTTCCTCGGGGCTTGGGGCGACCGAGACCTGAAGGACTATTTGGGCGGCCTCGGATAAGCCGCCAACGGCGATGACGGTTGGGCGCCGTCAACCGGATAACCCCGTCAGCCTTCACTGGCTGGCGGGGTCTCTTTATTTGCCTTCTGACTGGATATGGAGTGTCTGACGATGTTTGAACTTGATGACGACGAACGATTTACGCAGATCTCGTTCTCTTTGCGGCCGACTTTGAAAGCCCGCGTTGACCGGTATGCCCGTCAGCAGGACATGACACGGGCACAGGTGATTAGGAAGGCGATCACGGAGTACCTCGTGTCCCGGGACGGTGACCGATGACGGCGATGACGGGCCGTGCAATCTCCCGGAGCTATTTCTGACAAATCACCTGGTCAACGGCCATTAATGCGGTCTACTCGGGCCGCCATACCGGTTCGTTGTTTTTTGTCATCGTTTCCGCAGGTCATACCTACCAAAAAACGAGGTTTCACCGTGCTTCGATCCATCCCGTGTAAGCAGTGCCGTAAGCCGTTCCAACCATCCGCCCCGAAGTTCGTTCGGTGTGGACCGTGCAGACAAGTCAACCGAACTAAAAGAGGTGCCCCTACTGACAGTCCGCCGGTGTTACCTAAGGTCCGTGATAACGATCCTGAGCGGAGGCAGTACGCATCACCTAAGGCAGATGTGGTTAAACGAGCGGTGAAGCTTGCCACGACGGCGCACAACGGGTGGCGACAGTTCAAGTCAGCCGGTGAAGCGCAGCAACATATTGATGCGCTTATGTGGTTCGCCGAGTGTGCACAGTCGGGGTTTATCCCGTCGAACGAGTGGCAACTACACCGTATCGGTTTCATTGTCGCCCGTCCCGAGGTAGCACGATGAAGCCCCCGAGGTGGCTAGTGTGCCCTGAGTGCCGAACAGCACGGGCGGGACGCACAGGTAACCACCCCGACATACCCGAGGGCTGGCGAGTCATTCAGCCCGGCGAGATCCACACACCAGACCACGAGGTCTACACAAACCTTGCCGAGTACCGGCGTGTATTCGGCATTCGGTCGGGGTCCTTTGACCCTACCGACAGCAACCGCTAACCATCACATTCGAAAGGAATATCCGATGTACGAAAACCACGAGCTCAACCCCTCCTTCACCGGATACCAGGAGTGGACTCGCGCGGACCTCATGAAGGAAATCCGTCGGCAGTGGGTAGAGGACAACGGGCTTAAGCCGAAGGAGGCCGACGAGGCCTTTATGAAGGCCGAGAGCTTCTATCTGTCCGCTAACCCTACGCTGGACGAGGTAGCCGAGAAACCCGGTGACCTCGGTGTTATCGCTATGGCCATCCTTGCCCAAACCAACGAGACGATGAAGTTGGAAAACCGGATCAGGGGTCATCTTCGGAAGAGGGCGGAGGATCTCGTCCTCGCTGCCTACGACAAGAAGAAGCACCAGGAGCAGTTGAAGAAGACCCTGGCGAAGTCTCTGAGTAACCTAGAGAAGGCTGCCGAGACTCTCGATGAGCGCCTTGTGTGGAACCCCCCGACCACTCCGGAGGACATGCGGAAGGTAGCGGATGCCGAGGAGGCAGCTCAGGCGATCAAGAACCTTTTGGACCCGCTGGAGGCGGCTGGGCTTCGTCTCCACATGCCCCGGATTCCTCGAAAAGGTCAGGTCGGAATCGTTGGCGGTGAGGTGACCTTGCCGGTTGTCTCGGAGATCCTGGCGATTGCTGCTGCTGGTACCAAGCCGGGCGAGAGGGAGCCCGGTCGGCCAAACCCCCCGTTGGTCCGAGTGAAGGCCACTGAGTGGGAGCTGAGGGGCTGACCTGCATCCAATAGGCCCCGGAGAAACCCCCGGCTTAGGGGAGCCGGGGCCTTTTCTGTATCCACTCAGGGAGGCTCAGCCTATGAATGGTTCACGGAGAATCACCCCGTGGACATCCAAGGAGAATCGAGAGAGTATGAAGCGTACACCGTGTGCCCGTGAAGGCTGTCCACGTACGGTCAGACCAGGAACACAAGGCAACTGTTGCTCGACTGCTTGTCGAGTGGTTGTCTCGTGGTTCTCCGAGTATTCGAATGAGGACACGAGTACTGATGTTTACGTTGCTCTTGTTGAGTTATCTGATGCACTCACGAGCTTTCACAAAGAACGAATGAAAGATTATCGAAAGAAAGCCAATCAGATTCGTTTGCGATCGTAGTTCGCTTCTCGTTCCTGTGATCGCTTGAGGCATTATCGCTGGTCGGGGG
Source organism: Saccharomonospora glauca K62 (assembly GCF_000243395.2). NCBI lineage: Bacteria > Bacillati > Actinomycetota > Actinomycetes > Pseudonocardiales > Pseudonocardiaceae > Saccharomonospora > Saccharomonospora glauca. The sequence goes on from NZ_CM001484.1 coordinate 1,145,211, forward strand.
CTATCGGTGGGCCTAGGTCCCCTCCCCCCACATGTCCGGCCTCGCCCGGTTGTCTAGCCCGTTTACCTTCTGCATGCGAAACTTTTTCGCCATTTTTCCTCGAATACACCCGATGACCTGCGGGTTTTCAGCCACCCATGCCGATCTGAGCATGCTGAGCATCAGGAGATCCCCGTGCGCAAGTGCACTAAGTGCGGCCTTGAACTACGAACGAAAGAAGGCAACAAGATGACCAACAGATCACCACGGGCAGCCCAGTTCGAGGCCAAGGTTCACCAGGAATACCTGCTCGACCCGGACTCCTCAGCGCTCCTCGACACCATCCTCGACACGATGGACGTGATCCACGAGCTGTCTGAGGCTCAGCGAGGCCAGCCGCTGATCGCGAAGGGCAGCATGGGGCAAGCGGTGATCGCTCCGCTGGTCGCCGAACTGCGGCAGCAGAGGGCGCTTCTCAGCAGCCTCCTCAAGCGCCTGGGTCTGCCCGAGGAGGCCGCCGAAGACGACGATGAGGTGTCCCTCGCCCGATCAGAGCGGGCGAGGAAGGCGGCTAGAGCCCGCTGGGACAAGCGGAAGGGTAGCTAATGGCAGGCCCCCGCAAGAAGCCCCGACAGACTGAGCGGAAGGTCTATCCGGGCCTCTGGGATACCGACTTCCCGAGAACCATGATTTACCGGCGTGAGCTTCTCCAAGACCCGGAAGCCGACACAGACGACCTGACCTACGTCTACGTTGCCGACATGGCCAACACATATGCCGAGAGGTACGGAGGCCACCCACGGGACTACCTCCGGGCTATCCGGGCGGCCGTGGCGAACCACCACTACGGGCAGCCGCTAGAACGCTCGTAGATCTACGTCTCGTCCAGTGGGTTCCAGTCCACCTCTACAACCCCACGATCGCCGATGATCTTTAGTGGTTCGCCAGCGTAGGCATAGATGGCCTGGAGATGGAGAGTACGGATCTTGGCAGAGGTCAACACGGAGAACATGTCCTCGGGCATGTGCGGGCGCAGGGTCTCGAGCGTGTCGGCCAGTTCCGCCACCCGGTCGGGATGTGGCCGCACGCCCCACGCTTTCGCAGCCTTCCGAAAGCCTGCGATCAGAGGGTCAGTGTCAGCGTCCGGCTCATCGGCGACGATGAACCATGGTCGGCTGTCGCTCACCGGCCTACCTTTCGCCCGTAGTCAACGGCCTAAGACTGAGCTTTCAGGTTGGCAACCACCCAGCTAGCAACCTGCTGCACCGGTTCACAGGAGTCCTTGCCTTTTTCCTCTGCGTCAACTCCGAGAGTGCCCGTCACCGATATTGCATACTCATCGCTGAGACCGACCATCGTCGTACACATCGGGTCTGTGTCGCTCTTCTTGTACACGACGGCGGGGAAGCCTTCGATCGGTCCGACCTCGTTAAACACGGGCATTTGCGGTTTAGCGTTTGCGTAAGTCGCGCTAAGCCCTTCACCCGGCTCGGTTTGGAAGGTCACAGCAAACGATGCGAGCGCGTCGGTGTTGTTCCAGTCGCACCGTGGGCCGAGTCCGTCAATGTTCTGCCGCTTACCGGTGGACGCATTATCTCCAAGGGCTGCCTTGACCTGTTCCGGTGTCAGCGCTTGGCACGGGTCACCAGACAACACCGATCGGGGAAGAGGGTTGTCTACGGCTGGCGCACCACTGTGCGGAAGGTCCGAGGCTGCCTGGCTACTGGCGGCAGCAGAGGACGGAACAGAGCTAGCGGCGTCCTGTGGCTCAGCTTGGCCGTCCTCGGTAGAACAGGCCGTGGCCAGTACCGCCAGTGAACCGACCGCCAACACCGTGAGTACACGCTTCATCAGTTGAACAGCCCCCCTCCGTCGCCGCCCCCGGCGTTCTTCACGTCCGTACCGGCTTGCTCGTCGGTCTCCTTGTAGACGTTCAATGCCTTCCGTAGGTTCTTGGCAATCGCCCGCGCGTGCTCCCACTGCTGCTGAACGTTGTCAGCGCCAAGCTGGTTCGCCTGCCGGGCTACCTCAGTGAAGTGCATGCTTCCGGGGTCTTCAGCCGGTGGCTGAATGTTCACAAGGTCGCGGGCGATTTGTGCCGTCTCTTGCAGTCGCTCCACGATCCAGTCAGATTGCCGGACCAGACCTTCGGCGGTCTCTAGGTCTATCAGGAAGCCCCCGACGGGTCCGGCTGACTCGGTAACCCAGCCGTCTGCCGTCGCAGTGCCCTTGTCGCCCTTGACGGCAAACGTCAGCTTGTCCCAGATGTTGCCGCCCGTGGCTGCCGTGTCACCCGTGTTGTCTGTCATGCCCCAGTGCTCCCCATCACGTCGTAGGCCAACGGAAGCCTAGCGTAACGGCCTGCTGACACACCGGGGCAGGTTTCGGGCAGGTCGCCGCTAGCCCTGCCCGTCTGCCCGCGGAGGCCGGGGATCCGCTGGTCACCACCGGGGTCTTCACAGTAGTAAGACCCTTTTCGTCATCGTCCAAGATTCTTCAGGAAGAAATCATCCGGTAATTGTTCACGTGTCCCGTCAGGGTGTGTGCGGAATACCCCCTGTTCCTGGACGTGTGTCCAACCGGGGAGGGCCTCGCGAAACCTAGGAGGACTCATTACCGTCATGAGTGTCAGCGGGTTAGGTTTAGCAAACCCTCGAAGCCTTGTCTTCTGGATAAGGTGCCGTCGCTCGTCGGTATCCATCCGGTCCCATGCTTCCCGGTATGTTTCCCCGGTGGGCCGATCTTCCCAGTGCCCCTCAGTTGACGGCAGGGATTCCAGCTCACGTCTACGGTCGGTAAGCCTCTTCAGGCGCTCTAGGTAGCCTTCCTCATCATCGTCATATAGTCCTGAGTCGGCTTCCTTTCGAACCCGAGAGATCGCCCGATTGACCTTCTCCAGTTCATCGGCGGTGTCGGTCCCTGGAACCCAGACGGACTCTGTGACTTCGGTGTGTCCGATCTTTCCCAGGAAGTCCTCACGAAACATTTCCTCAAGCTCGTCGGCGGGAAGGCTTCGCATGGTGCATTTTCCGGACGATGTGACTACCTCCCGGCAACGCCAATAGCGGTACTCTTGCCTCTTCCGGTTAGGTCGATGCTGGACGTTCAGATAGAGCGGCGAAAGCTCTTCCCTGGTGACGTAGCACTCCCAGCAGTAAACCACGTTGAGAAGTAGCCCGGACGGATTGCTTCGCTTCCGAGGTACTTTGTTGCTGGCGAGGACCGCGTTAGCCGTCCGGTAAAGGTCGTCAGAGACCAGCGGCTCACCGAATTGCACAGGCATGCCATCCGGGCCTAGAACTAGTTTCCCGTGATGCTTTTGCTGACCTAGGATGGAAGTCCCGGAAACCATCCGCTTGATGGTTAACCCGTTCCATTGAGCAGAGCCCTTGCGGGGAGGTTTCACACCACGGTCATTGAGGTCACGGACAATCTTGTTCACTGCCCAGTTGTCCGCTACCCGCTCGAATATCTCGCGGACGATGGCCGCTTGCTCCGGGTCGGGCTCTAGGCGGTATCCGTCACCGTCGGGAGCCTTCACCGATCGGTAGCCGTAGGGGAGTGCCCCGCCATGCCAGCGGCCTAGTTCGACCAGCTTTGCTCTGCTGGCCTTCGTGCGGGCCTTGATGGCCTCTAGTTCGCCCTCTGCGACTCCGGCGAGGACTGAGGCAACCATGCGACCAGACCAGGTGTCTAAGTTGATGGACTCCCGGATGGTGGCGATAACCTTCTTGTTCTCGTTTGCCCATGCGAACAGGTCATTCAGTCCGAACAGAGTACGTCCGAGGCGGTCGAGGGCTGCCGCTACGAGGACATCCCAGCTCTCGGGCTGCTGTAGCCACTGGGACAGTTCCGGGGCCTCTAGCGGGCTCACGGCACCCGATACGTCAACGTCAGTAGCCCACCCGACTATCTGGCCGTCATGCATCTTGGCCCACCCCTCGATGGCCTCGCGCTGGCGTTCCACACTGGTGCTGGCGTCGGTGTCCCGGCTCAGGCGGATACGACCAACGATGCGAAGTTGTGACATGCACTAGAGCGTACTCAACTTGACACCTCAGCGGTGTCGAACGTGGTGATGCCCGCGTCGAGAGCGGCCTTGATGCAGGCGTGGGCCTGCTCCTCCTCCACCTGGGAGCCGTGGGTGAGCCAGTTGCCGTACGAAATTTCACTGACGGAGAGGCCACTGCGGCCGAGACGACGAAACTCCATGCCGCAAGCCTAACGTTCAGTTTCTTCGCAAAGCTAACGACTTGGTGTCACCGTGTCCGCAGTTCTCGTACGCGTGTCCGCAGTTCTCGTACGCGTGTCCGCAGGTTGCGTCATCGTGTCCGCAGGTTGTGGTCACATACCTCCGCTGTGTGACACGGGCTCGCGTACGTGAGCTGCGGACACGTGTGCACGAAGTGCGGACACACGTGCGTAGCCTGCGGACACGCCGGAGGGGGTCAGTCGACCTTGTCGCCGGGCTGCACGCGGGGCTTCGGCACCCTCAGCTTGCGCAACTGGCTCGCGCGCACGAACGCGTACCACCCGATGGAGGCGCCGCGGATGTTCTCCTTCGGGAACTTCGCGCGCACCTGCTTGGTGATGCGCCTGCCGTTGAGGAAGCCCTCGATGATCATGCCGAGCAGCATCACGGTGGTGAGCAACGTCGCGTACTGCTGCACCACGAAGATCGGGATCAGCAGGGTGATGAACACCACGATGGCCAGGGGCATGAACAGCCCCAGCACGTTGCGGCGCGAGTCGACGAGGTCCCGCACGTACGCCTTGACGGGCCCGCGGTCCCTGGGGAGCAGGTAGCGCTCGTCGCCCGCCAGCATGCGCTCGCGTCGTTCGCGGGCCGCCGCGCGCCGCTCCTCCTTGCTGATCGGATTCTGTTTCCGCAGCTCGCGGCTGCGGCGGATGGCCTCCCGCGTGGTGCGGGGCGGGGGCGCGACGGGACCGCGTCGCTTGCCCTCGGCCTCCCGGCGCTTGGGTGTGGGCCGCCCCTTGCCCGGTGTGTAGCCCTTGCGACGGGCCTCGGCCGAGGAGTCGGCATCCGATACGGCCGTGCCGGACTTGGCGGCGGTCTCGTCGGCGGTGCCGGCTTCTTTGGTGGTCGAACGACGCAGGAACCTCACCCTGCCAGGGTATTGCAGCCCACACTCAGCATGTTCATCCGGTCGGCGAATGTGACACCATGAACTGTGGGAACAGAACGGGTGTCCGGTGTGTTGGAGCGGATACCCGCCTGAACCAAGACCGTGAGGGAGAGTCATGACGACCGCTGAGCAGACCGGCAACCCTTCCGCCGACGCCGGTGAGGCCACACACGGCGTCACCCTGACCGAGGCCGCCGCCGCCAAGGCGAAGGCGCTGCTCGAACAAGAGGGCCGGGACGACATGCACCTGCGCATCGCCGTGCAGCCCGGTGGCTGTGCCGGTTTGCGCTACCAGCTCTTCTTCGACGAGCGCACCCTGGACGGCGACCTGTTCCGTGAGTTCAACGGCTTGCGGGTGGCCGTCGACCGGATGAGCGCCCCCTACGTGGACGGCGCCGAGATCGACTTCGTCGACACGATCGAGAAGCAGGGCTTCACGATCGACAACCCGAACGCCGGTGGCTCCTGCGCCTGCGGCGACTCCTTCCACTGAGTCGTCGTCGGGGCTGACCCGGCACCGACCACATCGCTCCCGGAGTCTTTCGGCCACCGTCGGAAGGCCCCGGGAGCGCCGTGTCCGGGTACGGCAGAATCCACCGTCGTGAATTCACCTGTGTCCCGCATCGCGGTCTGCGGCAGCATCGCGACCGACCACCTCATGCACTTCCCCGGTCGCTTCGCCGACCAGTTCGTCGCCGAGCAGTTACACCGGGTGTCGCTCAGCTTCCTCGCCGACGATCTCGTGGTCCGGCGCGGGGGAGTGGGAGCCAACATCGCTTTCGGCCTCGGCGTCCTCGGGGTGAACCCGGTGCTCGTCGGAGCGGTCGGCGCGGACTTCGCCGACTACGGTTCGTGGCTGCGGCGGCACGGTGTCGACACCTCCGGCGTGCACGTCTCGGAGATCGCGCACACCGCCCGTTTCGTGTGCACCACCGACGACGACCTCTGCCAGATCGCGACGTTCTACGCGGGTGCGATGGCCGAGGCCCGTGAGATCGAACTGGCTCCCGTGGCCGAGCGACTCGGCGGGCTCGACCTGGTGCTCATCAGCCCGGACGACCCCGAGGCCATGCTGCGGCACGCCGAGGAGTGCCGCCAGCGCGGCTACACCTTCGCCGCCGACCCGTCGCAGCAGCTTGCCAGGATGGACGGCGAACAGACCCGGCAATTCATCGCCGGGGCGACGTATTTGTTCAGCAACGACTACGAGTGGGAACTGCTGCTGCGCAAGACCGCCTGGACCGAGGACGACGTCCTCGCCCGCGTCGGGCTGCGGGTGACCACCAGGGGCGCCGACGGCGTCGACATCGTGGACTCCCACGGCGAGCGCGTGCACGTGCCCGCAGTGCCCGCGCGGACGACGGCCGATCCCACGGGTGTGGGTGACGCGTTCCGGGCCGGTTTCCTCGCGGGCAGGTACCACGGCCTGTCGCTGGAGCGGTCGGCGCAGCTCGGGTGCCTCGTGGCCGTGGGCGTGCTGGAGACCGTCGGCACCCAGGAGTGGACGTTCGACCTCGCCGACGCGATGCGGCGGATGCGCGAGACCTACGGCGACGAGGCCGCCGCCGAGGTCGAACGGGCCCTGACTCCCGCTCTGGTGTAACACCCGCGCCGTGCCCGCGACTTCTCCCTTCCTCAGGGGAGGAGGCACGATGTCCGCGACGTTGCACCCCTTGGACAAAGGGGACGTGCGCGCCCTGCGCGCCGCTCTCACCGGGACCGCTCTGACGCCTGAGGACCTCGGGTACGAGGACGTCAGGGCCGTGTTCAACGCCATGCTCACCGCGCGCCCGGCGGTGATCGCCCGGTGCGCGACTCCCGACGACGTCACGGCGGCGCTGGGCTTCGCGGCCGATCACGGCCTGGAGGTGGCGGTGCGCGGCGGCGGGCACAGCGTGGCCGGAGCCAGCCTGGTCGAGGGCGGTCTGGTGGTGGACCTGCGCCCGATGAACCACGTCACCGTGGACGCTGACCGGGGCACCGTCACCGTCGGGGGAGGCGCGACGTGGGCCGACCTCGACCGCGCCACCCAGCCGTACCACCTCGCCACCACGGGAGGCCGGGTATCCACCACGGGTGTCGCGGGTCTCACTCTCGGCGGCGGCTCCGGCTGGTTGGAGCGCCGCTTCGGGCTGGCGTGCGACAACCTGCTCTCGGTGGACCTCCTCACGGCGGACGGCAGACGCTTAAGCGTGGACGACGAGCACTACCCCGAGCTGTTCTGGGGCCTGCACGGCGGCGGAGGCAACTTCGGGGTGGCGACGTCGTTGACGTTCGCCCTGCATCAGCTTCCGGAGTTCTGCGTCGCGCTCCTCGTGTGGCCGGCGGAGGACGGTCGTGCCGTGGCCTCGCTCTACCGCGACCTGCTCACCGACGCTCCCGACGCCGCCGGGGGCGGGCTGCTCTACCACACGGCCGCGCCGGACGACCCCGTCCCGCCGGAGTTGGTGGACACGTTGTGCTGCGCGGTCCTGGTGACCTACACCGGGCCGGTCGAGGAGCTACGGGAGTTCGTCGCGCCACTGCTGGCTGCCGAGCCTCGGGGCGAGCTCGTCACCGAGGTTCCGTACGCGGAGTTCCAGGGCATGCTCGACGATCCGCCCGGTCAGCGGAACTACTGGTCCGACGAGAACCTTCGAAAGCTGCCCGACGAGGCACTCGACCGGTTCTGCGCGCGAGCCACGGAGATGCCCGTGCCGTCGGCGTCGCAGCAGTTGCTGTTCCCCTGGGGCGGCGCGATCGCCGGGGGACGCGACTGGCCCGGCTTCGACCGCGACGCGGCGTGGGCGGTGCATCCGTTCGGCGTGTACCTCGACCCCGCCGACGACGAACGCGTGAGGGCGTGGTCGCGTGGGCTGTGCGCCGACGTCCGTCCGTGGGGAACCGGTGACACGTATCTCAACTTCATCGGTGACGAAGGTCATGACCGGGTGGTCGCGGGCTACGGCGAGCGGAACTACCAACGTCTGGCCGAGCTCAAGGGCGAGTACGACCCGGACGACATCTTCCACCGGTGGCACGACATCCGGCCTCGACGCCGAGGACGGCCCGTCGTGGCGGACGCCGACTGACGCCCGCCACGACGTCGCGTCACAGCTTCACCGGGTACTGCGGTTCGGGCACCTCGGGCTTGATGCGGTGCTCGACGAAGATGCCGTGCCACAGCATGAACACCAGCAGCGCCCACAGCCGCCTGCTGTGGTCCAGCGTGCCGTCGCGGTGTTCCTGCAACATCGCCAGGATGGCGCGCTTGTCGAGCAGGTCGTCGGTCTTCGAGTCGCTGATGATGCCCCGCGCCCAGTCGTACATCTCGGCGCGCAGCCAGTGCCGGATCGGCACCGGGAAGCCGAGCTTGCGCCGGTTGAGCACGTGCGCGGGCACGATGCCGTCCAAGGCCCGCCGCAGCGCGAACTTGGTGGTCTCCTTGGTGATCTTCTGGTCGAGCGGGATGGTGGAGGCCACCCGGAATACTTCGGCGTCCAGGAACGGCACTCGCAGTTCCAGCGAGTTGGCCATCGTCACCTTGTCGGCCTTCACCAGGATGTCGCCCCGCAGCCAGGTGAACAAATCGACGTGCTGCATGCGCGCGACCGGGTCCCAGCCTCGGGACAGCTCGTACCAGGGGGCGGTGACGTCTCGGTGGCCGATGCCGTCGCGGAACGTCCGCAGGATGGGCCTCAACTGGTCGTCGCGGAACAGCCGGGCGTTGCCGTAGTAGCGCTCCTCCAACGACAGCGCGCCGCGGCGGAGCAGGTCCTTGCCCCGCGTGCCCTCGGGGATCAGGGTGGACGCCTTGCCGATGAGCTTGCGCACCCTACCGGGGACCTTCTCGAACGGCGCCAGCGACAGCGGCTCCCGGTAGATGGTGTAGCCGCCGAACAGCTCGTCGGAACCCTCGCCCGACAGCACGACCTTCACGTACTTGCGCGCCTCGCGTGCGATGAACCACAGCGGCACGAGGGCCGGGTCGGCCACCGGGTCGTCGAGGTACCACACGATCAGGGGCAGGGTGTCCATCATCTCCTCGGCGGAGACGGTGCGGACCACGTGTTTGACCCCGATGGCGGCGGCGGACTCGGCCGCGACGTCCACTTCGGAGTAGCCCTCGCGCTCGAAGCCGGTGGTGAACGTGATCAGGTTCGGGTTGTGCTCCTTCGCCAGCGCGGCGATGGCGGTCGAGTCGATACCGCCCGACAGGAACGAGCCCACCGTGACGTCGGCGCGCATGTGCTTGGCCACCGAGTCGCGCAGCACCTCGGCGATCTTCTCGTGCAGGGTCGCCACCCCGTAGGGGCTCGACACCGGCTGCGCCCGGAACTCGGGGGAGAAGTAGCGCTCGATCTTCAGCTCGCCGCCGGGGGAGACCGTGAAGGAGGTGCCGGACTCGATTCGGCGGATGTTCTGGTGCAGCGACTCCGGTTCGGGCACGTACTGCAGGGTCAGGTAGTGCTGCAACGCGGTGCGGTCGAGCTCCTGCGCGATGCCCAGGGTGTCGGTGAGCTCCAGCAGGCTCTTCTTCTCACTCGCGAAGGCGACGCCGTTCGGGCCCGAGGCGTAGTACAGCGGCTTGATCCCGAAGGGGTCGCGCGCGCCGAAGAGGACCTTGCGCTCGGAGTCCCAGATCAGGAACGCGAACATGCCGCGGAGCCGCCCCACGGCCGCGGTGCCGAGGTAGTGGTAGGCGGCCACGATGGCCTCGGTGTCGCCCTCTGTGGCGAACTTCGCACCGTGTTCTTTCGCCAACTCCTCGCGCAGTTCGAGGTAGTTGTAAATCTCACCGTTGAAATTGATGGTGTACCGAGTCGGGTTTTCCTCGGGTCCCCAGGTCAGTGGCTGGTGGGAGTGTTCGAGGTCGATGATCGCGAGCCGGTTGAAGCCGTAGACGATCTCGCCGTTGGCCCAGGTGTCGGTCTCGTCGGGGCCGCGATGCCGCTGGCAGCGGAGGGCCCGCCCCACGGCGTCCCGCGCGTTCGCCGCGTCGTCCTCACTGCCACAGACCAGTCCAAGCAGGCCGCACACGCCGTTTCACACACCCTTTGTCAGTCAAAGCCTGAGTCGTAATTCGCAAGTATGCCGGGGAAGGCGGTGACGCCGCTGTCCCGGGTCTCGGCTAGAGTCCCATGCGTTAGAAGGATCGGGCGAGGAGGCATCACGGAGTGGGCGTTTCTGAGCGCACCCGGGGCACACGACGAGGGAAGGCCGGCAAGCTAGCCGCGCTCGCCGCGCTCGTCGCTTTGACGGTCACCGGTTGCTCGGGCGAGGAGATTCTGCGGTTCGGCTGGCCCGAAGGGGTCACGCCGGAGGCCGAGAAGATGCGCACCTTCTGGACCTGGTCGGTCATCGCGGCGCTCGTCGTCGGCGTGATCGTGTGGGGACTCATCTTCTGGAGCGTCGCCTTCCACCGGAAGAAGAAGGGCAAGACGGAGGCCCTGCCGAGGCAGTTCCAGTACAACGTTCCGCTGGAGCTGTTCGTCGTCGTGTTGCCGGTCGTCATGGTCTGTGTGCTGTTCTTCTTCACGGCCGTCACCGAGCAGTCGGTGCTGGCCGAGGAGGACGACCCCGACGTCGTCGTGGACGTCACCGGGTTCCAGTGGAACTGGGAGTTCACCTACCCGGAGGAGGAGGCCGAGAACGGCCAGCCCGTCACCACGGTCGGAAGCTCCACCGAGATCCCGATCCTGGTGGTGCCCACCCACCGGAAGATCCAGTACAACCTGGAGTCCACGGACGTCATTCACTCGTTCTGGGTGCCGGAATTCCACTTCAAGCGTGACGTCATGCCGCACCCGGACAAGAACAACCAGGACAATTCGTTCCAGAACACCATCGACAGGGAAGGTGCCTTCGTCGGTCGGTGCGCCGAGTTGTGCGGCACCTACCACGCGATGATGAACTTCGAGGTGCGTGCGCTGTCGCCCGACAAGTTCGACCGGTACATCGAGCTGCGCAAGCAGATCAACCCGGACACGGGCCAGCCGAACACCGCCGCGGAGGCTCTGTCGATCATGCAGGGCGAAGGCTGCGACGAGCAGCTGTGCAGCCCGGTCGCGACGACCACGAGCCCGTTCGCTACCGACCGCACCGCGCGTACGGCGTCGGGCTGAGCCGGCCAGCGAGAAGTGACCCAGCGATCGAGTTAAGAAGGACACACGCTCATGAAGGTCGAAGCTCGGGTTTTCGACATCGTCGCGATCTTCGGTTTCGTCGTGGCGATCGTCTACGGTGTGCTCACCGCCCAGATGACCGACGACGGCATCGAGCCGATCGGTACGGTGGCGTTGGTGCTCTCGGGCGGTCTGGCGCTGCTGGTGGGCAGCTACTTCCGGTTCGTCGCCCGGCGTATCGAGCCGCGTCCCGAGGACCACGAGGACGCGGAGATCAGCGATGGTGCCGGTGAGCTGGGTTTCTTCAGCCCCGGTAGCTACTGGCCCGTCGGGCTCGCGGCCGCGGCGGCGTTGACCGGCTTGGCGCTGGCGTTCTGGCAGCCGTGGTTCATCATCGGCAGCATCGTGGCGGTGCTCATCACCGTCGGCGGCCTGGTGTTCGAGTATCACACCGGCCCCAGCCACCACTGACCGAAGCGATCGCCATGATCCCCGAAACGGGGTCCCGGTTCTCCGGGGCCCCGTCTTCGTGTGCGTGACGGCGTCTTCGGGCGCGGCGTCTCGGTGGGAAGCCCCTCGGATGGCGCCGTGGCCCAGGGCCAGGGGCCGGGCCACGGCCCCACGTCAACGTCGGTTGATCCAGCGGCTCAGCAGGTCGGCGGCGGCTCCGGAGTCGATGGTCCGGGCGGCCCGTTCCAGCCCCGCGCGCAGGTCCGCCGTGAGATCGTCCGAGAAGCCGGTGAAGGCCGCCAGCGCGCCCGCCGCGTTGAGCAGGACCGCGTCCCGCACCGGACCCGTCTTGCCGGCCACGAGTTCCTTGACCACCTCGGCGTTGGCGGCGGCGTCTCCGCCGCGGAGAGCGTCGGGGTCGGAGAGGGGGATGCCGAGGGCCTCGGGATCGATGGTGTCCCTACGAACCTCGCCGTTCGAGATCACCCAGGCGGTGCTGGTGGTCGCCGTGGTGATCTCGTCGAAGCCGTCGTCACCGCGTACGAGCAGGACGCTGTGGCCCCGCCGGGCGTACACCTCGGCCAGCACCGGCGCCTTGTCGAGATAGGCGCATCCGATGAGCCCGGACGACGGCTGGGCCGGGTTGGTGAGCGGTCCCAGCAGGTTGAACGCGGTGGAGACGCCCAACTCGCGCCGGGGCGGGCCGGTGTGTCGGTAGGCGGGGTGGAACACGGGCGCGAAGCAGAAGCCGATCCCGAGCTCCTCGACGCACCGTCGCACGTCGTCGGGCTCCAGGTCGATGGTCACGCCCAGCGCTTCGAGGACGTCGGCCGCGCCGGACTTCGACGAGGCGGCCCGGTTGCCGTGCTTGACCACCGGGACGCCGGACGCGGCCACCACCAACGACGTCATGGTGGAGATGTTCACGGAACCCTTGCGGTCGCCGCCGGTACCGACGATGTCGACCGTTCGCATGTCCAGGTCGATGCGCTTGGCGTGGGCGAGCATCGCCCTCGCCATGCCGGAGATCTCGGCGGGGGTCTCACCCTTCGCGCGCAATGCCACCGCGAAACCCGCGATCTGGGCGGGCGTGGCCTCGCCGGACATCACCTGGTCCATGGCCCATGCCGTGGCGTCCTCGGAGAGGTCGACGCGCTCGATGAGCTGGTTGAGGACGGTTGGCCAGGTGTATTCAGACATGTTCATCTCCGGGCGCCGAACGCGGACGGGTTTCGGCGGATCGTCATGGGTCGGCTCACAGCGGTGAGTCGTGGTGGTCGTCGTGCACGCGCGAGGTTGTCGCGCGAGAGGTCGTCGCCGACTCGCCTCGACAGCGTGGTCGTGAAGTGGCTTTCCCGGTTCCTCGGGACTTCAGCCGTTCACCACGGGCACGCGCTGGGTCCTCAGCACGTCCGCGACGGTCTCCGCCGCGGTCAGCGGGTCGAGTGGGTGAACCAGCACGGCATCGGCCTGCGACCAGGTGGCGAGCCATCGGTCGTCCCGGCGACGTACTGCCACCACGATAGGCGGACAGTCGGTGAGCTCGTGCTTGAGCTGACGAGTGAGACCAATGCCACCGGTGGGCTGCGCCTCACCGTCGAAGATGGCGAGATCGATCTCACCCGAATCCATCTCAGCGATCACGTCGGCGACCGCGGCGGCCTCGATGTAGGTGACTTTCCCCAGGTCAGCGGCCGGTCGGCGGCCCACCGCGTTGATGATCGAGTCGCGTACCTCCGCCTTGTGGCTGAAAACCAGGATCTTCTTCGCCGGCTCGCTCATCCTCGCGTCCTTTGCGCCTCGACAGATGGTGACGAGCCTCATGCTAACGGGCTTACCCCCTGGTTACCCAGCGGGTTCAGAGGACTTTGGGTAGCGTTTTCGGTCCGTGCACGACCGTCCGTAGGACCCGATCTGCGGTGCCCGGTCGAGGGGAGACATAATGCGAGCCGTGACAACGGCAGCTCCTTCCATCAGCCAGCGAGTGCATTCGCTGAACCGGCCGAACATGGTGAGTGTCGGCACGATCGTGTGGCTGTCCAGCGAGCTCATGTTCTTCGCTGGCCTGTTCGCCATGTTCTTCACGGTCAAGGCGCAGAACGACTCCGGTATCTGGCCGCCGATCAACCCGGCGACGGGTGAGCCGATCCACTTGGACATCGCGTACGCGCTGCCGTTCACGATCATCCTGGTGGCGTCGTCGTTCACCTGCCAGTTCGGTGTGTTCGCAGCCGAGCGCGGCGACGTGTTCGGGCTGCGTCGCTGGTACCTCGTCACGCTGCTCATGGGCACGATCTTCGTCCTGGGGCAGGTCGGCGAGTACATCACGCTCGTCAACGAGGGTGTGACCATTCCCTCGGGCGCCTACGGCACGGTGTTCTTCATGACCACCGGCTTCCACGGTCTTCACGTCATCGGTGGTCTGATCGCGTTCGTCTTCCTGCTGGTCCGTACGAAGCTCAGCAAGTTCACGCCGGCGCAGGCGACTTCGGCGATCGTCGTTTCCTACTACTGGCACTTCGTCGACATCGTGTGGATCGGCCTGTTCGCGGTGATCTACATCGTTCCCTGACCTCGAAGCATTCGGCCGAACTGACAGCAAGGGTTGCCGCAGAAGATGTTCTTCAAGAAGAAGCCCCGTGCCGCCGCGGAAAGGCGGGCGGGCCGTAGTACGAAGTTCCGTCGCCGGATGGCGGGCACATTGGCTCTCGGCGTGGCGTTGCTGAGCGCGGGCGGTCTGTACGCCGTCTTCGCGCCCGAGCCGCAGACGGCGCAGGCGCAGGAGGACCCCGCCCTCATCCGCAAGGGCGAGGAGGTCTACAACAACAGCTGCATCACCTGCCACGGCGAGAACCTCCAGGGTGTCGAGGGCCGTGGGCCGAGTCTGATCGGTGTCGGTGAGGCCGCGGTCTACTTCCAGACCTCCTCCGGTCGGATGCCGATGGTCCGGCAGGAAGCCCAGGCGTCGCGTAAGCCGGCGAAGCTGTCGCCGGAGCAGATCGACGCGCTCGGTGCCTACATCCAGGCCAACGGCGGGGGGCCGGAGCGTCCGGCGGAGTCGGGTGCCGAGCTGCGTGGTGCCGACCCCGCGCGAGGCGCCGAGCTGTTCCGGCTGAACTGCGCGTCGTGCCACAACTTCACGGGGCAGGGTGGCGCGCTGTCGGCGGGTAAGTACGCGCCGCCGTTGGAGCCGGCCACCGAGGAGCAGATCTACACCGCGATGCTGACCGGGCCGCAGAACATGCCGAAGTTCTCCGACCGACAGCTCTCCCCCGAGGAGAAGAAGGACATCATCGCGTACGTGAAGTCGGTGTCGGACGGCAACAACGCGCCCGGTGGTAACCCGCTCGGTGGTTTCGGGCCGGCATCGGAAGGTGTGGTTGCCTGGGTCGTCGGCATCGGCGTGCTGATCGGCGCGACCCTGTGGATCGGATCGAGGGCGTAAGGCGCATGAGCACGCCAGTCGAGCCACGGTGGCGTTCAGCGGGGAAGGCCAAGGGTGAGGGGCTTACGCCCTGCACGCGGAGGACAGCGAGGCAGGTTCAGACAGCATGAGTAGCGGTAACGGGCCGGAGCAGCGGCCGAGCGACGAGGAGCTCGCGGGCATGAGCCGTGACGAACTCGTCCGTCTCGGCGCGAAGCTGGACGGGGTCGAGATCGTCAACTACCCCGATCCGTGGCCGGTCAAGGGCACCAGGGCCGAGAAGCGGGCCCAGCGCGCGGTGGCGTTGTGGTTCGTCCTCGCCACCCTGGCGGGGCTCGCCTTCATCGCCGCCCTGATTTGGTGGCCGTCGGAGTATGTGCCGCCGGAGGACGACAGCGGGCACCTCTGGTACAGCTGGTACACCCCGGTGCTGGGCATCACGCTGGGTGTGTCGGTGCTCGCCCTGTCGATCGGCATCCTGCTCTACACGAAGCGGTTCATCCCGAATGAACTCGCCGTGCAGGAACGCAACGACAACATGGGCAAGGGCTCGGCCGAGATCGACCGGAAGACGATCGTGGCGCAGCTGGCCGACGCGGGCGAGCGCAGCACGATCGGCCGTCGGTCGATGATCAAGCGCACCGCCGGTCTCGGGGCGGGTGTCCTGGGGCTCGGCACCGTGGCCCTCCCGGTGGCGGGCTTCATCAAGAACCCGTGGGAGAACCCCAACAGCCCGGACTCGCTGGCCCACACCGGGTGGATGCCGCAGTATCCGGGTGAGATCGTCTACCTGCGCCGCAACACCGGTAACCCGGAGGAGATCTCCCTCGTGCGGCCGGAAGACCTGGACGCGGGCGGCATGGAGACCGTGTTCCCGTTCCGTGAGTCCGAGCGGGGCGACCCCCACGCGTTGTCCGCCGCGCTCAAGCGCTCCGACAACCCCGTGATGCTCATTCGGCTGCGCACCGAGGACGCCGAGCGGGTCGTCAAGCGTAAGGGCCAGGAGGACTTCAACTACGGCACCTACTACGCGTACTCGAAGATCTGCACGCACGTGGGTTGCCCGGCCTCGCTGTACGAGCAGCAGACCAACCGTCTCCTGTGCCCGTGCCACCAGTCGCAGTTCGACATGCTGCAGTACGCCAAGCCCGTCTTCGGGCCGGCGACGCGTGCGCTGCCGCAGCTGCCGATCACGGTGCACGAGGACGGGTACTTCATTGCTCGGCACGACTTCATCGAGCCGATCGGACCGGGTTTCTGGGAGCGCAAGTCATGAGCTCACTCACTACGCCGACGAAGGGCTCCGGCTTCCTGGCTAAGCAAGCCGCCCAGGCCGCGAACAACGCCGACCAGCGGTACTTCATGGCCAAGGGGCTGCGGCACCAGCTGAACAAGGTGTTCCCCACCCACTGGTCGTTCCTGCTCGGTGAGGTCGCCCTTTACAGCTTCATCATCCTGATCCTGTCGGGGATCTACCTGACGCTGTTCTTCGACCCCTCGATGGCGGAGGTCGTCTACGACGGCCCGTACCGCAACCTTCAGGGCATCGAGATGTCCAGGGCGTTCGAGTCGACCCTGGAGATCTCGTTCGAGGTTCGCGGTGGTCTGTTCGTCCGTCAGGTGCATCACTGGGCGGCGCTGATCTTCGTCGCGGCCATGTTCGTGCACATGTTCCGGGTGTTCTTCACCGGGGCGTTCCGC
>NZ_CM001484.1:1162115-1165467 GCF_000243395.2 Saccharomonospora glauca K62
CCGTCGGGGGCCGCGGCGACGAGTTCGGCGACGGCCGCCAACGCCGTGAGCCGATGCCGTTTGTCGACCGCCCGCAGCAGAGCCGCGAGTTCGTCGCGGCGGCGGGCCGCGCGCTCGAAGTGACGGGCGTCGGCGAGTTCGGCGAGCTGCTCGGTGCCCCGTGCCAGCAGTGTCGCGTCGGTGCCCTCCACGAGGTCGGACACGAGACGTACCGCTGACCGGTACTCCTCCACCGGCTGAGCGCCCGTGCAGGGTGCGCCGCAGCGCCCCAGCTCGGCGAGGACACACGGGCTCCCGGAGGCACCCGAGGCGGGAATGCGTGCCGTGCACGTGCGCAACCCGGCGATGTCGGCGAGAGCGTCGGCGACGGTTCTCGCCCGTGTTCGGGAGGTGAAGGGCCCCAGGGCTCCGTCGCGGGGACGTCGGACGACGGAGAGCCGGGGGAAGGGCTCCTCGGTGAGGACGATCCACCACACCTTCCCCGGATTCCGGGAACGCCGGTTGTAGGCGGGCCGGTGAGCCGCCAGCAACCGTAGTTCGCGTACCGCGGCTTCGAGCGAGTGCGCGCACTCCACGGTGTCGACCCGCTCGGCCAGTGCCACCATCTCCTTGACGCGGCCCCGGCTTTCGGAGGAGGTGAAGTACTGCCGCACCCGGCGTCGAAGATTGCTCGCCGTGCCGACGTAGAGCACCTCGTCCGACGGGCCCCGGAACAGGTAGACGCCGGGACGTTCGGGAAGGTGCTCGGCGAGCTCGCGTTTGCGACGCTGCGCGGGAGTCACGTCGGGCAGGTAGTCGAGCAGTTCTTCGAGGGACTGCACACCGAGCGGGCCCAGTCGTTCCAGCAGACCGTGCAGGACGTCGACGGTGGCCTTCGCGTCGTCGAGCGCACGGTGGTTCGGTGTGGTGCGGGCCCCGAACAGGGGAGCCAGGGCGGAGAGCCGGTAGCTCTGCCGTTCCCGCGACTCCCGCCGAAGCACGCGGCGGGCGAGCTTGAGCGTGCAGACCACGGTGGGCTTGGGCCAGTCGAAGCCGTGCACCCGGCAGGCGGCCTTGAGGAACGAGACGTCGAACCCGGCGTTGTGGGCCACCAGTACCGCGCCGTCGGCGAATTCGAGGAACGCGGGCAGGACCTGTTCGATCCGAGGGGCCGAGCTCACCATCGCGGTCGTGATACCGGTGAGCGCCACGATCTGGGGCGGGATGGGTACTCCCGGATCGACCAGCGTGGAGAACTCGCCGAGCACTTCCCCACCTCGGACCTTTACCGCGCCGATCTCGGTGATGTTGCCTCCGTCGGGGGAGCCTC
The DNA here is from genome assembly GCF_000243395.2 of Saccharomonospora glauca K62. NCBI lineage: Bacteria > Bacillati > Actinomycetota > Actinomycetes > Pseudonocardiales > Pseudonocardiaceae > Saccharomonospora > Saccharomonospora glauca. The sequence goes on from NZ_CM001484.1 coordinate 1,163,425, forward strand.
CCGTGGTCTCCAGGTCCACGACCACGAAGGTGACTTCGCGCAGAGGGGTACCCAGCTCGTCGAAGGCAAGCTGCATGAGCGCAGACACTAGGCGGAAACCCCGACAATTCGTCACGGGGGTGTGGCACGGGTGTGACCGACCCGTGGTGGGATCGGAAGCGCGGTCCGATCGTGGAGAACCTAAGCTGGACCGATGTTGTCGTCGTCCGCGTACCCCGAGCACCCCGAGGAGACCTCTTCGGGGACGTCGCCTTCCTCCGGGCCGCCCGGTGAGGGCGGCGCGGCCGCTGTCCGGCCCGCTCGGGCGGAGGAGGGCGGAGGAGTGACCGACTCAGCCGAATCCGTCGATTGGCTCGGTCTTCCCGAGCCGGTCCGGGAGCGCATCGCCGAGCTCGCCGCCGCCGCCCTGGGCAAGCTGCCCAGTGACGACGTGCCGCGTCAGCTTCGTCCCGTGGCCCGCTTCGCTCCCGCCAAACGGGCGAGACTCGGCGGCCCGGCACTGCTGGCCGCGCTCCGGGACTCGGGGCGGTTTCGGACCGCGGTGCTGGAGTGGCTCCGCGAACACCGGGTCGACGCGCTGAACCCCAATGACGACGACTCCGTCGCCGCGGCGGCCGCCGCCGTGCTCCTCGGGGAGTCGAGCGCGTCCTCGCGCGTGCGGCTGGTGGCGCGCAACACCGAGGAGTCCACGCTGCGTGCCGAACGCGACGCCGCCGTGGCACGGGTGCGCAAGCTCGAGGCGGAGATCGGCAAACTGCGGGCCGAGCTGGAGGAGGCTCGCGCGGCGGTCGAACGGGCGAAGGCCGAGCGTGCGGACGAGCTGGTCAAGCTCCGAAAGCGACTGCGTGAGCAGGGCGTCGTGGTGCGTCGGGCCAAGGACGCCGCGGCCGAGGCCGTCGCTGCGCGGGAGCGGGCGGAGGCGAAGCGGGACGCCGAGATCGAGGCACTGTCCGCCCGGCTGGAACGGGAACGGGAGAAGACCAGGGCCGAGCGGGCCCGAGCGGAGCGGGCGATGGCCGAGGCCGACGCCGCTCGACAGTCCGCCCGTGAGGCGCGAGATGCCGACGAGGTGCGGCTGTCCATGCTGTTGGACACGCTCAGCGGCGCGGTGGACGGCCTGCGGCGGGAGTTGTCGGTCGGCAGCACCCCGAGGCGACCCGCCGACATGGTGCGAGGCGCGAGCACCGGCAGGCGTGGCGGCCGGGTCTCGGAGCCCAGGACGTTGGACACCCTGCTGGCGTTGCCGGGGGTGCACATGATCGTGGACGGCTACAACGTCACCAAGACCGGATACCCGGAACTGTCCCTGGCCGAGCAGCGACAGCGGCTCGTGCGTCAGCTCGGTACGCTCGCGGCGCGCACGCGCGCCGAGATCACCGTCGTGTTCGACGGAGCCAACGTCACCTCCATCCCCAACGCGGGGCCGAGGAACGTGCGGGTGCTGTTCTCCGATCCGGGGGTGCTGGCCGACGACGTGATCCGGACGTTGGTGCGCTCGGAACCCCAGGGCCGGCCGTTGGTGGTCGCCACCTCCGACCAGGCCGTGGTGGCCTCGGTGTGCGACTCGGGCGCGCACGCCGTCCCCGCCGCCGTGCTGTTGACGCGCCTCGGGCGCGTGTGACGACTTTCGCGTTCCGACGCCCGCCGGAGTGGTATTCCCCGACGTCACGGTCGTGCTCACGGTGACGGAGGCGGGATGCGCGTACTCGGAATGGCGGTCTCCTTGCTCGTCGTGTTGTCGCTGTGGTCGGCGCCGCTCGCGGAAGGGGCGCGTGGTGCGGGGGACGGGGTCGACGAGCCGGTCCGGCCCCGCGTCGCCGAGGACGTCGACGAGGACACCGACGTCGCCGAGGACGCGGCGCGGGCCTGGCGTGAGTGGCTCCGGGAGCTCGAACACGCCGGGGTCAGGCTTCCTCCCGCACGGGCCCTGCTCGACCTCGACCGGCTGCCTCCCGGACTGAGGCCCGCCCGAGGGGCCGACGGGACCGTCCGGCGCGGGGTTGCGTGGGCCCCGGAGCCGGGGGCGCTCGTGGTACCGCGCGA